>CAYZQG010000096.1:0-6720 GCA_964480685.1 uncultured Lentimicrobiaceae bacterium | reverse complement strand
GCCCAATCAACGGAAAGAATAAAATTTTCGTTCATAGCAACTTTCATTCCCAATCCTGCCGACATGTGCGGACGATAGATGGATGAACTTGAAAAATCGAAATAATCATCTATGTTATCTTCTGCAGATACAAGTGCCATTGCAGTACTAATTTCGGTAGAATCAAGCTTATAGGCTTGCGTAACCATTCCAAAATCAAAAAACGGATTAAAGCCGAGATAAAAATGCTGTTTACCAATATCAAATTTCCAAACTTTTAATCTCAACTCTACATTAGCAAATGCAAAACCATTAGCAAGTATTCTGTTACGAAGAATTCCTCGTAAAGAATTACCTCCACCCAAACCTTCATACAATACCCGCTGAATGTACAAAGTATTCATATAATTATTGGTATAAAAAGGACTTTCTCCGGCTATAAGCAATTGTGTACCTATTCGATAAGCCAAAGCAATATTATCTTTGTAAATAGGGATATAATGCCTGAAATTAATATTTAATTTCAAGTTGTTATATTTTTTTTGATTACCGAAAGCAGCCGTATAGGTTAAAAAAGCATCGGCATACATTCCTTTGGACGGATTCGATTCTTTATTTCTACTATCAAAAGTTATTCCACCTCTGAGATAAGGATGAAAACCACCTTTTTTTTCAGCTGCATCAATCAATCCCCATTTAATATATTTTTCATACAATCCTTGAATAGTATCGGGCAACATATTATCGGCTTTTTTCCCTTTATTTAGCATATCAATATCGACATAATCAATCTTATAGTTTAAAACGCCTATGCCGGCATTCCATTTTAATTGCTGATAAATAGTACCTTGAATATCGGCAGCAAAACGAAAAATATCCCGTTTGTATTTATAAAAGGCTCGGCTTTTATACCCCTCATCTACCGTATATTTTTTAGAATTACGCCACGTATCATTATAAACCGATTGATATCCGTTATAACCGAAAAAATCGCACATAGCATCGGGCAAATACGAAACATCAACCGACAAACGATGTTTCGGAATTAAATGTTTTGAGTCGTAAAAAAAGCGGAACAAACCATAATTCTTTGTGGTATAAGCTGCTTCGACATAAAACGAATGTAAATATTCGGGATAGGTTGATCCATCTCCGTAATAATAAATATTAGTCAATGCTCCGTATTGAAACCCTAAATCGGCATCATAGGCAATACTGGGCAACGCACCGAAATTCCAACCGGTTTTAATTTTTTTTTCTTCTTGACTAAACCCTATATAATTATTTAAAAGTAAGATAAATAATCCTATTATAATACAATTTACATTTATTTTCATTTGATTTTTTTTTTATTTATTATCATCAATACAAATCAACCTATATTTTTTGGTGCCCATCCCCAGCAATTCGGCATAATTAATTTGATGTTTTCCACTAACGGAGTTCACTTTTAAAAAAGCATCATCACATTGATATGCCTGATCCACAAGATCATGAGCAGCCGCCTCGATAGCTACAATATCGGTTGAAGCCAAAATGCCTATGTTTGCCACAAAAGGTTGTTTTGGATTTCGACTGCAATCGCAACTTGGAGAAATATTTATTATAATATTAATATACACCGAATTTTTATAATCGGTAGTGGCTTTAGCATATTCCACTAAACGTTCTAAAAACAACAATTGCTTTTGTTTATCTTCGGCATTAACCACGGCTCCGTTCGGGCAAACACTGATACACTTTCCACAGCCTACACATTTGTTGTTGTCAATCATTAAAGGAGATAAAGAAATGGCATTGGTAGGACATTGCGAAACACAAGCACCGCAACCAATACATTTTTCATCATTGGCAGCAGGATAATTATTGGAATGCATTATTTTTTTTCCTTCCGGTGTTGCCATTCCCATAGAGGCATTTTTAATACAACCTCCAAAACCGGCACTTCCATGTCCTTTAAAATGACTGAAATATATTATTGTTTCGTATTTCTCTATATTTTTGCCGATTTTCGCTTTCTTGAAATTTTTTCCACCTACAACATCCAATTCTAGTGTTCCTCCCTCATCTAAAATATCAATAGGAGCAAACGTAAAACCGTGTTCTTTTGCTAATTGAATATGGGTATCGGTATTTCTTCTTCTTCCCGTATACATAACATTCGTTTCAATTAGTGTAGCATTTAATAATTTGCATAAAGGTTCTACCATCGTAGCGGGAACAAAATACGAATTTCCTTCTTCTCCAAAATGAACCTTGATACCTACATTACCTTTTACATTTGCTTGAATATAGGAAAAAATTTTCATCACACCCTCGGGCGAAATATCGCGGGTAAAATACACATTGGCACTATCCGTTTGTGCCATTAATGTAAAGACACAACTACAATAAACAAAAATTAATATCTTTTTTATCATTTGAGTAAAATTAATAAATATAATTGTAAATCTAAAAAAGATTTACATAAATTGATTCAATAATGCGGCTATAAGAACGCCCAGATAGGTCCCGATAGCATAACCTACCAAGCCGATGACAATTCCGCTGATTAAAACTTTTTTATTTTTCATTGCTCCAACAATGGGAGGAATAAAAGGAGGCGAACACAATAATCCAACATGAGCCACGGTAAATAAATCGCCGGGGACTTTTGTAATTCTTGAAATAATAATATGTAAAAATATAGATACTAACATAATATAGAGCACAAATAGACCTAAGTTCAAAGCTTCCATATTTATACTGTATATATCAAATTGGGAAGCAACTACAACACTAAATATCAATATAAATAACATCCCCAATTCAAATGTTTTCGGTAAATGACGCACAAATTTAAAAAAAGAAGCGGCAATAGCTAAAGTAGTTATAGTTAAAATTACTACTAAATCATTTAATTTACCGGTAATTAATATGGATAATCCAGCTCCGGCAGCCAACATTACAACAGACAATAACAATGCTAACAACATTCTAGGAAAAACTTTTTGGTTAGTCATATCGCTATAATTTTCAACGCCGTTTTTTTCAATCTCACTTACTTCGGTATTTTGCAAAACAGTAGAATCATCTTTAAATGGTAAAATCCACCTGAAGAATTTATAACCTCCACCCACAAGAAACATTATTAATGGAAAAGTAATCAACATTTCAAAAGTATATGTCAATGTAATGATTGTTGGATTTACATTCAATGCAGCTCCAAGAGCATAAAAATTCATTGTTCCTCCGGTATAAATACCTGTCATCATTCCGGCAACTTTTGGAAGTTCTTCAATACCTACATTTTTAAAGATAAAAAAGGCACTTACAATGGCAACAATAATCGAAATAATCCCTCCTATTAAGGCTGCAATGGTTTTTGGAAGTGATTTAGTCCATAACCTAAAGTCACAATTAAACAACATTAATGGAATGGCTAAAGGTACGGTAACACTTTGAATTATCTTTTGAATAGTTCCCATTAATTCGGCATCGTGGGTGTTTCCGGTTGGAATTAATCCAAACAATGCCAATACAATCCCAATAGCATAAGCTATAATTACCGTTCCAATTTGTCTAGCTACTCTATAATGCTTAAATAAAAAGATAATAAAAAGCGGGGCTAACAAATAAATCGCACAAATAATTCCTACTTGCATAATTTAATATTTTAATAAATAATTTAAGATAAATCTTGTTATCTTATGTATAATTTTAAGCAAAAGTATATAAAAAAAATTAATTAGCAAGTGATTTTCAAAAATAATAATATTTCCCTTGCCATGTATTTCGCTCTTGCATTTTATTTTCAATTATTTGCAGCATTTGGTCATTGCGAAGATAATTCCACGGCTTAGAAAAAAGATAGCGAGGAGGCACTTCACCGGTTAATCGTTCGATGAAAAATGTGGGGTTTAGTTTTTCTAAAAAATCAATAATAAATTCAACATAATCATTAAATTCAAATTGATAAAATTCTTCAGGATGCAACCTATATTGCTGGGATAGGACGGTGCCGTTTATTAATTGCAATTGATGAAATTTAATAGAATGAATGGGTAATTCGGAAAGAATTTTTGTCCATTGCATCCACTCTTCTTTATTTTCATTAGGTAAACCGAAAATGATATGTACACCTGCCTTAATCCCCATTTTATGAGTTAATTCTAAAGCACGAATGGATGTTTCAAAATCATGACCTCTGTTAATTGCTTTTAAAGTTTGATTGTTACAACTTTCAATACCATATTCAATAACAACAAATTTATTTTCGGAAATTGTAGCTAAATATTCCAATTTTTCTTCATCTATACAATCGGGACGAGTACCAATAATTATTCCAACTATTTTTTCATGGTTCAAAGCTTCATTAAATTTTTGTTTTAGTATTGGCAAAGAAGCGTATGTATTGGTATAGGCTTGAAAATAAGCTAAATATTTATCAGCTCTTCGGTATCGTTTTTGATGAAACTCAATTCCTTCTTCGATTTGTTGTAAAATGTTTTTCGAAGGTTTGCAATAAGAAGGATTAAAGGCTGCGTTATCACAATAGGCACATCCTCCGAAGGCAATGGTTCCGTCGCGATTTGGACAAGTAAATCCAGCTTGAAGGGTTAATTTTTGGACTCTTTCTCCAAAAATATTTTTAACATAATTGGCATACGCATTAAAACGCCTTTCGTGATTCCAAGGATACATAATTTAATTACTTACATCCTTTAATTGTAAGCAAATACGCTCGGGTTGAATACTTTTTAAGTTATCGGAAAAAACATGCTGCTGATTTTTAATATACTTGATTAGCTGTTTTTCTTGTAAACAAATATTATCATGTTTTTTTTGATAGGATGACGTAATTTCATTATAATCAATTAATATTTTTTTTGCCGATAATTCAATGGGCAAAAGAGATAATCCTTTATCTTCAAAAGATACGGTCAGTATGGAATCCGATAAAGCTACTAACATCTTATCATGTGGAATATTTGTAATTACCACATCTAATTTATAGGTAGCCGTATAAGTACCCGACATTTTAACGATAAACCACGCAAACAACGCTAACAAAAAGCATGTTAGTAATACCGCATAGTTTCTTCTTTTCGGTATTTTAATTGACATATTACTAAACTAATTATTTAGTAGGAGTAGTGCCAATATCACCAACATTTTGTGCTATTGCACTTTTTTCGATTTTTAATTTGGTAGCACCTTCTACTTCGATAATAACGGTATTCCCATCCATTTCCAATATTTTTCCGTGTATTCCACCGATGGTAACAATTTTGTCTCCTTTTTTAAGATTTTCTCTAAATTTTTGAATTTCTTTATTTTTCTTTGATTGCGGACGAATCATAAAAAAATAGAATATCACTATAATGAGAACGATAAAAATAATGGACTGCCATTGCATGCCTTTGCCTCCTGTTGGAGAAGTTTGTTGAGCAAATAAAATAATGTTTAATAAATTCATACTTATAAATGATTATAGATTAATATTTAAGGTAATTCAACGATTGCCGAAAACCATAATTTAGTTTCGGCTGGATATGTATTGGCTTCTACAGCAATATGCTTTCGTACTAAGCCTTTTTTATTTTCCGTATTAAAATTAATAGTAATATTTCCTTCTTGTTCGGGTTTTATAGGAGTTTCGGTAAATTGAGCCACCGTACAACCACAGCCCGGAACCACAGTAGAAATAATTAAATCGGAAGCCCCTGCATTTTTAAATTTATACGTAAAGCTTACCTTTTCTCCTTGCATGAGTGTTCCAAAATCATGGTCGGTGGTTTCAAATTTAAATTTAGGCATAGTAGATTTATCATTCTTTCCATCTGCACTCAAGGGAATATGAACCATATCGGTAGTTATATCTTTTTTATCTTTAGTATTATTGCAACCTATCATTAAAATGAATACTAAAATTAATCCCCCATAAAACCTTACTCCTATTGCGTGCATTACAACTAATTTTATTTTTTTGCAAAAATAGAGTTTTTTTTTAAATAATCCCCTTTTTAAAAAAAATAATTTTCAAAATTGGATTTTTTATTCTTTAAAATAATTATATCTTCAACAAATACAAGCCAATACCACAATGAAGACATTCTTTCGTGTCGCAATATTTCTTTTTTAATTGAATGAGTGCTTGCGAATGAAAAGCATTGGTAAAATCGTTTCGTAAAGCATTGTATTCTTTAACTATTTTATTGCTTTCTAAGGGTAATTGTTCATAAAACCCCACAACCTTGTCTTTTAATTCTTGATTATTTTTTATTCTTCCGATATAATACATAAACGGTAGTACGGCATTAATTATCAATAAATTAATAGCTGATTCTCCGAGATTTTTTGATTTTGGTGAGGTGCTATTATCAAAGACATAATGTGTTTTCCAATAATCGCTTATTTCTACTTTAAACATTTTTTGAATTTCTTTTATGCTTTGAGCATCTATTATTTTTGATAATAAAGAGGTTGATTGATGAATTAACATTGCTAATTGTGCAATACGAATGGTTGGAAATCCGGAAGGATATGTTTTGGCAAACTTCCACATTTCTTTTGTACATATTCTTTCTAATGAAAATTTGTTTTGAAAGAATCTGTATTCTTTTTGTAATTTTCGAGGATATTCTTCGGTAAAATTATGTTCTAACAATCCTGCTTGTCCAAATAACATAGCTTCAACTTGAAACAAATTGTTTTTATGTTTAGCAAGTAAAATCAAGGGTAAAGAAGATGCCAATAATT
>CAYZQG010000095.1:0-6774 GCA_964480685.1 uncultured Lentimicrobiaceae bacterium | reverse complement strand
AATTATGATATGCAATTGGCACAAGGATTTTTAACCAATTTCGATCAACAAGATTCGATGTATAAAGCATATTATTTGAATCTTGAAAAAGAAATTGAGAAAGAAACCATAAAAAACAAATACTTGAATTTGTTATCCAAATCATTCTATACGCCCAAAGTATTTGCTCGCAAGGCATTGGAAGAAAATCAAATGAAAGCAAATTTATTTGTAACTCATGTTTCGTATAGTAACGAATTAGTTGCCGATAACAAAATAAAATTCACTGAAGATGACATCAAAAAATGGTATGATGAAAATTTGTATCGTTTCCCGCAAGACGAAGAATTACGAAACATTGATTACGTAATTTTCGACATCAAACCATCGGCACAAGATTTATTGGATATTGAAAAAGAAGTAAGAGAGAAATATGAGATTTTCAAAACAAGCGAAACGCCTCAATTATTTGTTAATACGATGGTAGATGCCCATTACGACAGCACATTTGTGAAACGTAATGTGCTTCCGGCACATATTGATAGTCTTTTATTCAATGCTCCCGTAGGAACGTTTATCGAACCCTATATTGAGGGCGACAAATGGATGTTTGCCAAATTATTGGGCACGGAAAGTCGTCCCGATTCGTTACATATAAATTTTATGTTTATTGCCAACGAAGGCGTTCAAAATGCACCGAGAAAAAAAGAAGAAGCGAAACGTATGATTGATAGTGCATTTATGATGTTAATGACCGGTAGAAACTTTTATGAAGTTTCTACACAATTTTCAGATGTAAAACCCGATCCGAGAAATGATTCTTGCAGAATGTGGTTGACCGATGGAAGTGATCAAATTTTCTTTGATAAAAGCACGGCTCAATTATTATTCGACACCCTTTACACTCATATTCCCGGCACTATGACAAAATATGAAAGTGCATTAGGAACGTGGATTATTATCATCAATCAACGTACTGCCATTGAAAATAAAATACAAGTAGTATTAGGCTAAAAAAAGATAGAGGCTTCGAGCGAAACATTCGACAATATTGAAAGTGCCGCCAATAATTTTGCCAACGGTATTGACAGCTACGAAGGCTTTGATAAAAAGGTAAAATCCCTGAATTTGAATAAAAGAAACTTCGATCGTTTAACCTCTATGGCATATAATATTCCGGGTTCAACATCGAATGCACGAGAAATTGTTCGCTGGGCTTATGACGAAAATACGGAAAAAGGAGCAGTTTCAACCGTTTTCCATTTAGATAATATGTTTGTAGTTGCTACTTTAAAAAGCATTTACCCCAAAGGACACATGGATTTGGAACAAGTAAGAACCTATGCCGAAACAATGGTTAAACGAGATAAAAAAGCGGAAAAACTTACTACGCTGTTAAATGGCACATTAGCAAAAACCAAAGACTTATATCAAATTGCCGGTCAATATAAATCAACTGTTGATACGGTTAGTGTTACTTTCAGCGATCGCAATTTCGGTCATTATGGCCCCGAATCGGGTTTGATTGGAAAAATATTTGCTCAAAAAAACCATAACGGTGTAATCCTGCTAAAAGGTGATATGGGTATGTATGTGGTTAAAATCGTGAACATGACAACAGCTTCTACTTTAAAAGTGAATGAAGAACAAGCTAATAATATGAAAATGTATGAACAACAACAAAGCATGATGTACCAAAATCAAATGCAAAATTGCATGCAAAAACTACGGAAATTATACAAAATTGAAGATTATAGATACAAAATGTTTTAACATATTAAAAAATAAAAAAAATGAAAATTAAATTTTCTCTGTTTTTGCTGACAAGCATTAGTCTCTTATTGGTTTCGTGTAAAAATAAACCCGAAACAGTTGTCGAAAAATACTATACCCATTTTTATAAAGCTGAATATAAAGAAGCAATTAAATATGTTGTGAAAGAACAACAAGGTCTATGTGAACTACTGGATAGCCACATTCCTGAAACAAAAAAAGCAGAAATGGCAAAAGCCGAAGTTTCGGTAAAAAACATCAAATGCGAAATCCAAGACGATACAACAGCTATTTGTACCTGTGAAATCATGACAAAAACAAATGGTAAAGAAGAAAAAATGGGAGAACAAGTTAAACTAAAAAAGATTGATAATAAATGGTATATCAATCAAGGTAAAGAAGATTTTTTGGGTGGCGCAATGACGGAGGATGCCGTTGCACCTACTTCTTCCGAAGAAGATATTATTGACAATGAATCAAGCGATTCTACAGTCGTTATGGATAAAGTAAAATAATATTTTATTGATATATATATATTAAGCTGTTCAAATGAACAGCTTTTTCTTTATACCATGTTGAAAAAGAAGATATTTTTAGTGATTTTAATCGTTATTCTTGCTATTTTATTGTTTTTACAGTTCTACCAAACAAATAGCCATAAAGAAGAACAACTAAATAATTATCAATTAACTAAAAATGAAATATCGCTATTGAAAGAAGGCGATATTATACTTCGACATGGTTTTGGAGTAATTAGTGATATGATAGTAAACATTGATAAAAGCCCTTATGCCGTTTCACACTGTGGTATTATTTGTCGTGATTCCAATCAACGGTGGAAAGTAATTCATACTGTATCAAATTCTTTATCAGATATTGACGGAATACAGGCAGAGCCATTGTCGATGTTTGTAAAAAACAGTAAACCAAATTCACTTGTGATTGTTCGATATAAAAACACGCATGACTCAACAAGCAAACAACTTACGGATCAAGCATTTTTCTATCTTCGCAAAAAAGTTCCTTTCGACGACCGTTTCGATACCAAGGATACATCGGAGTTATATTGTACTGAATTTATCCGACAATTGTTTTTAGATGTTTATAAAACCGATATTTACGATACATGGCAGGAAGATATACTCGGTTTCCAAGTTTTTTGGGAAGATAAAAAATTTGAAATTATTCTTTCTCACCAAGTTCCAAACAAAGAAAAAACTAAAAAATAGCGGTAAAAATCGCGTTTTTCCACTTAACCATTTCAAAAAAATAATGTACTTTTGTATTCTATATATAAAAGGATAATTACTTAATTAAAATAACAATGTATCGATTAGTATTATTACGACACGGTGAAAGTGAATGGAATAAAGAAAACCGTTTTACCGGTTGGGTGGATGTTGATTTGTCGGAAAGAGGCTTGCAAGAAGCCAAACAAGCCGGAAAAATTCTCAAAGAAAAAGGATTTTCATTTCGTTACGGTTTTACTTCTTATTTAAAAAGAGCCATTAAAACGCTCTTCTTAGCCATGGAAGAAATGGATCTATTGTGGGTTCCCGTAGAAAAAACATGGAGATTGAACGAAAAACATTACGGTTTTTTGCAAGGAATGAATAAAAAAGAAATGGTGAACCAATACGGTGAAGATAAAGTGTTGTTGTGGCGAAGAAGTTTCAGCTTAGCCCCCCCTCCTATTCCGTTAGACGATGCCCGACATCCTTCACACGATATTAAATATCAAAATATTAACGAAAAAGGAAGCACTCCCGGTACCGAAGCATTAAGCGATACGATCGAACGTATTGTTCCTTATTGGAACAACGAAATTGTTCCAAAACTAAAAGAATATAAAGAAGTTATAATCGGGGCTCATGGAAATAGCTTACGTGCTATCGTTAAATACGTTAAAAATATCAGTGATGAAGAAATCACTTCCTTGAATTTACCTACAGGAATTCCGTACGTTTTTGAATTTGACGAAACTATGAATCTCTTGAACGATTATTTCTTAGCCGACGATGAAACCTTGAAAAAATTAATGGAAGAAGTAGCCAATCAAACTAAAAAATAAAAAAATATTTAGATAAATCATGCCGAATCAATGGGTTATTCCCGATATTCATGGATGTTTCCATACATTAAAAAATCTACTGGAAAATCACATTCGTCCCTCAAAAGATGATGAATTGTTTTTTTTGGGCGATTTAATTGATCGTGGAAAACACTCCAAAGAAGTTCTTGATTACCTCATTGATTTAGAACATCAAGGATTTACAGTTAAAGCTATTAAAGGCAACCACGAAACCTATTTTTTAAATGCTTTTAAAAATGAAACTACCTTTAATCCTTCTTTTTTAGGCAAAAAACACAGCAAAGAATATTTATTTTGGATGAAATTCGGTGGTAAAGAAACCTTGGATAGCTTTGGTGTTAAAACCACAAAAGATATTCCCGAACACTATGTCCACTGGATAGAAAAGCTTCCCTATTACTATGTGACCGACCATTATGTAATGGTGCATGCCGGATTGAATTTTTCCATCAAAAACCCTTTTGAAGATACCGACTTTATGTTAATCAACACCCAATTTACGGTAATTCCCGAAAAAATCGACAATCGAATTGTTATTCACGGACATATTCCCTTAAGTATGGAAGGCATCGAAACCCTTATTAAAGAAAGAGAAACCTACCATTTTATATGTTTGGATAACGGTTGCTATTACGAAAACATTGACACCTACGGTTCTTTACTTGCCTTACACCTTAATTCATTGCAATTAGTATCACAACCCAATATAGACGAATAAGCATGCGATTTGATATTTTAACCCTTTTTCCCGAAATGTTCGACGGCATCTTTGATGTTTCAATTCTGAAACGTGCCCAAGAAAAAGGATTGGTGGAAATTCATCTGCATAATATTCGTGATTATGCTACCGATAAACATCACCGCGTAGATGATTATCCTTTTAGCGGAGAATCGGGCATGGTAATGAAAATTGAACCTATTGCCGCTTGTATCGAATCGCTCTTAAAAGAAAGACATTACGACGAAATCATCTTCTTAACCCCTGACGGCGAGTGCTTAAATCAATCTATTGCCAATCAATTATCCATGCACGAAAATTTAATGTTTTTATGCGGACATTACAAAGGTGTAGATGAAAGAGTGAGAGAATTATTTATCACTAAAGAAATTTCTATCGGCGACTATGTGCTTTCGGGCGGTGAACTTCCTGCTGCCGTCTTGTGCGACTCCATTGTTCGTTTAATTCCCGGTGTACTCAACGATGAAACCTCTGCCCTTTCCGATTCGTTTCAATACGAATTGTTATCGCCGCCTGTTTACACCCGTCCGTATGATTACAAAGGACTTCGCGTTCCCGATATTTTACTTTCAGGAAACGATAAACTAATTAATGAATGGAAGTTGCAAAAAGCCATCGAACGAACCAAAGAAAAAAGACCCGACTTGTATAATGGAGAATAAAAAATGGAAAATCAAAAGATAAACGAGAAATTATCAATGGACGATTTACATCGAATCAGTGTGGAAGAGTTTAAGCTCAGTCATAAGATTCCGATGGTGATTGTATTAGATAATGTTCGCAGCATGAATAATGTTGGTTCCGTTTTCCGTACTGCCGATGCTTTTCGGGTGGCTCACCTCTATTTATGCGGTATTACGGCTCAACCTCCTCATAAAGAAATTGAAAAAACGGCACTCGGTGCCACCGAATCGGTAAATTGGTCACATCACCATTCGACCGAGGAAATTGTAAAACAATTGATTGAAAACGATTTTCAAGTTATTTCGGTGGAGCAAACCTCCGACAGTATTTTATTAAGCGATTATATTCCTTCGTTTGACCGGAAAACAGCTTTTATTTTCGGCAATGAAGTAATGGGCGTTGACCAATCCATTATTAACCTAAGCCACAAAACCCTCGAAATACCTCAATTAGGAACAAAACATTCACTCAATATCTCGGTCAGTGCCGGCATTGTAATTTGGCATTACTTTTATCACATTTCTAAAAAATTAAATCTATGAACACCTTTTCAAAAACAATGCTTCCTCCCGGCAATATGTTGTATCCGTTACCGGTTGTTATGGTCAGTTGCGGCAGTAATCCCGACGAATATAACATTATCACCATTGCTTGGTGCGGAACCATTTGCTCCGAACCGCCGATGTGTTATATTTCCGTTCGTCGTGAACGCCATTCGTATGACATTATTAAAAGAACCAACGAATTTGTTATCAATCTTGTATCCGAAAACCTGACCGCCATTACCGATTGGTGCGGCGTTCGTTCGGGACGAAAATACAATAAATTTGAAACCATGGCAATTACTCCCCTTGCCGGCGAAATAGTGAAAGCTCCTTTGATAGCCGAATCGCCCGTTAATATTGAATGTAAAGTAAAAGAAATTATCCCTTTAGGAAGCCACGATATGTTTATAGCCGATATTGTAGCCGTTCATGCCAACAATTTATTATTAGACAAAGAATCTCAACTACTTAAGTTAGAAAAAGCCAATTTGGTTTCCTATAATCACGGCAACTATTATTGCTTGGGTCAAAAAATCGGCAAGTTCGGTTTTTCGGTCGAAAAGAAGAAAAAATAAAATCGGTAAATTTGTAAAAATAAAAGTTACCGATTAAATGCTAAATAAACTTATAAATTACATCTCCACTTCTTCCACTTGCAAAATTTCTTTGGTATCGCTATCCACTACAAAAGCAATAATATCACAGTTAGCAAGATTCCATGATTTACCGCTAAGATAAAGCGTATAGCCTTTAATCACACTTTGATCTTTGGCAACTGGGGTTCCGACCTTTGCAATAACATTTCCCTCTTTCGGATTAATATTCGTACGTAAAACATGCTTATGTTCGTAATTTAAAATTGTGGAATCACCTATTGTTTTTTGAGCCGAAATCATGCCGCTTTCGATTAAAACTATGTACAATTTCAAGTTTTTATCCATTGCCGACAAAAAGGTTGTTTT
>CAYZQG010000094.1:0-6787 GCA_964480685.1 uncultured Lentimicrobiaceae bacterium | reverse complement strand
TGAAATTTTCCACTTCCGAATCGGTGAAAATTTTTATCAAAGGAGTGTAATCAATACCTCTATCCATTCCTCCTAATATCAATGTATTAACATTTTTAATAGCCTCTAAAGCCGCTATAGTGGCTTGGGGAATGGTTGAAATGCTATCATTGTAAAAAGCAACATCATCTATGGTTGCTACATATTCTAAGCGATGTGGCAAACTTTTAAAGGAATAAACCGCTTCTTTTAATGTTGAAAAATCAGTTAGAACGTTCGATACAATCACAGCAAGTAAGGCAGCACAGGTGTTTTGTATGTTATGATTTCCTTTTAGGGGAAACAAATCATCAAGTGTAAAAAGCTTAAATTCTTTTTCTTTTGATTTGAATATAAAATAGTTATCTTTAATATAACAACAAGCATTTATGTTCGTTTCATACGAAAAGCCTATGGGCTGTGAAAACGGTTTTTTGTTTTTCAACCATTGAAGAATTAGATTATCGTTGGTATTGTAAATAAATAAATCGTCTTTTTGTTGATAGTCGGCGATGTTGTATTTAGCCGCTTGATAATCGTGAAAACTGTTATAATGATCTAAATGCTCTTCAAATATATTGATTAATAAGGCTATATGTGGTGCTTTATGAATAAATTCCAATTGATGAGAAGAAAGTTCCAAGACAATTTTATCTTCTTTTTTAATTTGCGGAATAATATCAAATAAAGGAATACCTATATTACCTGCCAATAATGACGGAATGTGTAAATATTGAAAAATGTGATATATCAAACTTGTTGTGGTACTTTTTCCTTTTGTGCCTGTAATCCCGATACATTGATTGGAAAAAGCTTGTAAAAACAAATCGGTTTGAGATGTAATTGTTTTGTTTTGAATAAGGGTAGCATGGTCTTTGAGGCTTATGCCCGGTGATTTAATAATAAAATCATGATTAGCAATGCTCTGCAGGTAATCTTTGCCTAAAATATATCCGTGATTGTTTTTTTTTATTTCGGTAATGTCTAATTCGGCATTCCCGTCGGCAATAGTAAGCATAGCATCGGGTATATTTTCACACAAAAACCGATAGGTAGATTTGCCTTCTCGTCCGAATCCGAGAATAAGAATAGGTTTTCCTTGTAGTAGGCAAAGAATATCGGCTTTACTCATTTTTAAAATCGTTCAATAAATTTATAGCCATATACGCCATTATTCCGGGCGAAGATTCCAATGCTTTTTCATTGATGTCGAAATCGGGAGCATGCAGATTAAGGTCTTTCCCTTCAATTTTAACGCCTAAACGATACATTAAAGTAGGAATTTCATGCGAAAAAGAGGCAAAATCATCGCTGGTCATACGGTAAGAAAGCGGTATTACATTATCTTTTCCGATATAACGTTGGGCATATTCCGTGCATAAATCAGTAACAACCTCATTGTTGTATAAAACCGGATATCCATTGGCAATTCGTACTTTGGCATTTCCTTTGTGTTCGATAGCAATTTTAGTGATGGTTTTTTTAATTAATTTATGAGCTTCTTTTCGCCATTCTTCGTCAAAAGTACGCAAGGTACCTTCAAGAAGAACTTCGTTAGGCACAATATTGGTTTTACCTTCTCCGATGATACGTCCGAATGTTAACACGGAAGGAAATTCTTCGGGAGCGGATGCTTTAAAGTTAGCATCCAATTCAATCAACACATTTGCAGCGATATTAATCGGATTTACAAATGATTGAGTAAGGGCGGCATGTCCTGCTTTTCCTTCAATCGTTACATAAATTTCATCGGTTGATGCCATAAATTTTCCTTTTTTAATTCCAATTTTGCCTGTTTCAATTTCAGGTGAAACGTGAAAAGCTAACATGGCATTAATATCGGTTTCTTTTAAAAAGCCTTCTTTAATTAAACGGATAGCCCCACCGGGATACATTTCTTCCGAAGGTTGAAATACCAATGTTATTTTTCCTTTCCATACATGTTTACATTGCTCTAATATTCGAGCTGTTGTCAGTAAAGAAGCCGTGTGTACATCATGCCCACAAGCATGCATAATTCCTTTGTTTATAGAAACATACACTTTGTCGCTTTTTTCTTCAATAGGTAAAGCATCGGTTTCGGCACGTAAAGCGATAACCGAACCGGTAGAATCATGTCCTTCAATAGTGGCTATCACTGCCGTATCATTTAATAGTAGCTGAGATTGAATGCCGTACGACTTTAATGTATTACAAATATAACGTGCTGTAACAAATTCATGTTCAGATAGTTCCGGATATTGATGAATTTGTCTTCGTAAACGTATCGTATCAAGGAAATAGTCGGAAGAATAGGCTTTTAATAGTTCAATCAAATCTTGCATAGATTTTTTGTTTAATTATTATAATGCAAAAGTACATTTTTTTTATATGTAAATTACACATTCAACTAAATATTTAGGATTATAAAAACAAGTAATTATTAACATAATCAAATATATATAAATAAAATGCCATTAAATTTTTAATTAATTTTTTTTTAAAAGAATTAACAGGTATAGATAATTTTATGTACTTTTGCAATTGTTAATTGCGTTATTGATTTGGTTGGAGATTAATGAAAAGAAAATAAAAGAAACTTTATTACGAAATCAGTTTTATAAAAATTTGTCATGAAATACAAAAGAGTATTATTGAAAATAAGCGGTGAATCATTATCCGGCAACGAAACGTACGGAATCAGTACACAGATGCTTGATTATTATGCTTCTGAGATTAAGACAGGGTATGATAAGCACCTGCAAATAGGCGTGGTTATTGGCGGTGGAAATATTTTCAGAGGACTTCAAGGAGCGGATAAAGGATTTAATCGGATTCAAGGCGATTATATGGGCATGTTGGCAACGGTCATTAATAGCTTGGCATTACAAGCTCAATTAGAAGCCGTAGGCATAAAATCAGTCGTTTTATCCGGCTTAGCTATTGATCCTTTATGCGAAAAAATGAGTAGTCGACGAGCTATAGATTATTTAGAAAACGGATATGTAGTTATAATGAGTGCCGGAACCGGAAATCCTTTTTTCACAACCGACAGCACCGGAGCTTTGCGGGCGATCGAAATCAAAGCCGATGTGTTGTTAAAAGGCACTCGTGTGGATGGTGTTTATGACAAAGACCCAGAAAAATTTGCCGATGCCGTAAAATATAATACTTTATCGTTCGATGAGGCATATCGTAAAGGGTTGCATATTATGGATTTAACCGCTTTTACTTTATGTAAGGAAAATAACATGCCGCTTATTGTCTTTGATATGAATACAAAAGATAACTTTGCTAAAATTGTTAACGGAGAAACATTAGGCACAACGATAACCCAATAATATTATGGAAAATACAGATAACGAAGGTGTAACCGAACAAGCCGAAATAGATAAAAGTATCTATAACAGAGCAAAAAAAAGAGTTTCATTTAAAATTCATTTAACGGTCTATCTATTGGTTAACGCTTTTTTTTGGTTGTTATGGTATTTTCTGTTTAAAGGAAAAGAAGATCCGACTTTTTTTCGTTTTACGTTAGCTTTAACTTTAGCTTGGTTGATTTTTTTAATTGCTCATTATTTGATGGTATATAAATTAAATAAATCATTGATTGAAAAAGAAGTAAAACGTTTAAAGAAACAAAACGCCAAATTAAAATTGCAAGCCGAAAAGTTAAATAAAACCGAAAATTTAAAATAACCGATAAAAAATAAATCTATGTCAGACGATATTCTTTTATGCATGGAAGAAATGAAAGAGACCATGCAAAACAGCATGATTTTCTTTGAAAAAGAATTGGAAAAAATACGAGCCGGAAAAGCCAATGTTAAAATGCTCGATAGTGTGAAGGTGGATTATTATGGAACGATGACACCCATTGCTCAAGTTGCCAGTTTGAGCATCCCCGATCCAAAACAAATAGTGATTCAACCTTGGGAAAAAAATATGATTCATCCCATTGAAAAAGCCATTATGGCGGCTAATTTAGGCTTTAATCCCCAAAATAATGGAGAAATTATACGGGTTCTTGTCCCTGTCTTGACTGAAGAAAGAAGAAAAGATTTGGTGAAAAAAGCCAAACAAGAAACCGAACAAATTAAAGTAACTATTCGCAATGAACGACGAGCCGCGATTAATACCATCAAAGAACTGAAAGAGGATGGTGTTTCGGAAGATGATATTAAAAAAGCGGAAGCTACTATTCAAAAAATCACAGATGATTTCATTGAAAAAATTGATAATTTTTTTGATTTCAAAGAAAAAGAAATAATGACTATTTAATTTTTAAACTAAAAACCAATAGTATGAAAGGAATAATTTTAGCCGGCGGTGCCGGAACACGTTTGCATCCACTTACATTAGCATGTAGCAAACAATTAATGCCGATTTACGATAAACCCATGATTTATTATCCGTTAAGTATATTATTATTGAGTAATATTCGTGAAATTTTAATTATTTCTACTCCATACGATTTGCCTCATTTTCGGAAATTACTCGGAGATGGAAGTCGAATAGGATGCTCGTTTAGTTATAAAGAACAAGTAGTCCCAAACGGCTTAGCACAAGCTTTTGTCTTAGGCGAAGAATTTGTTGGTAAGGATGATGTTTGTTTGATTTTGGGCGATAATATTTTTTATGGTTCCGGTTTACAAAATACGTTAAAATCGTGTACCAAACCAAATGGAGGTATTGTTTTTGCCTATCATGTCAATGATCCAGAACGCTATGGTGTGGTTGATTTTGACGACAATTTTACTGCTTTATCCATTGAAGAAAAACCGAAAAATCCGAAATCGAATTATGCCGTTCCCGGTTTGTATTTCTATGATAATTCGGTGATTGAAATTGCTAAAAATATCGAACCGAGCGATAGAGGTGAGTATGAAATTACCGATGTCAATAAATATTATTTGGATAAGAGCCTCTTAAAAGTATCGCTTTTAGGTAGAGGAACCGCTTGGTTGGATACCGGCACGTTTCAATCGTTGATTGAAGCTTCGCAATTTGTTCAAGTAATAGAAGAACGTCAAGGTCTTAAAATAGGTTGTATAGAAGAAATTGCCTATCAACAAGGCTTTATTGATGCCGATCAATTGCGTAAAATTGCTTTCCCTTTACTAAAAAGCGGCTATGGTCAATATTTATTACGGCTGATAAAATAAGACATAGAACACTGATAAAATAGTTTTTTGCCTATAAATTGCATAGATTAAAAAGTTTTCAGTTATCAGAGGTCAGAATTTTGAGCGATGTCTTCTTTTGCGTCTTTTGAGCCCCGATTATACAAAATAAAGCGAATAAAAACAGATTATTTGAATAAACGTTAATTACATCCTTGTTAATTCAACATAATACATTGCACCGTTTTCAATATTATGAATTTGTAAAGCAATAAAATCTTCTTCGCTTATATAGATTTCTGTTGGAAATAAAGTAGAATCATTATACATTTCATAACCATAAAAATCCGTACTTTTTCTTAACCAATAAAAAGTTTTTCCAAAACCAAATGGTTTTAATCCGGTATATTTTACATCACAGGTTAAATCATCGTGAAAATAAAAAATGCCTTTGTTTTCTAAAACGGCAACAAAAACTCCGTCTTTTGAGCAAGTATCCAAGTGAGTAATTTTCCATTTTCCGTACATAAACTGTTCGGGATCCGTTAAATCATACTTTTTACATCCCATTACCAAAAGGCTTACCAATAAACATCCTGTATATATTAAACTCTTTGTTCTCATGTCTTTTCTTTTTAATTATTATTCCATTTGTCCTGCTAAAATTGAATTTTCTTTTGAGTCGTTAATGGCTCTACCAATAATATGTAGAGTCTTTTTATCGGCTGATAATGAAATTTTTATCCACCCGTAGCAGTGATAAATTGAACCACCACCAATAGCATTTTCCATTACGCATCCTATATACTTTTCACCTTTGCCAGCAAAATTATCCAAATATACCGTATCCTTAGATGAAAAATACTTTTTCGATGAAATGGTATCTCCTTCATTTAATACTATAAATTGATTATTATTAATCAATAAATCATACGAATTGGTAATTCCTAAAGGTATTGTATCAGGTACGATATATTGCAAAAAAGACCTTGTATTTCCATCATTTAATTCACCTACTGTAAAATAAGCATAATTATAAATATTATAATTTTCTGATAAGGTAACCGTATCGTTAATTTCATAATAGGTAATATAATCCGGTTTGGGATGTTCACGATCTTTGCATGCAGTTAGCATACATACTATTGCTATTAAATAGATTAATTTTTTTGTTTTCATACATTGCTTTTTTTAATGATTATTCCATTTTTCCGGCTAAAATAGGGTTATCGCTTGCTTTATTGATTGCCCTACTTATAATACGTAACCTTTTCTTATCCGCAGATAATGATACTTTTATCCATCCGTAATAGTACTGTGGAACATCAGTATTATCACAATAACCTATATATTTTTCTCCTTGACCGGCAAATTGGTCAAGATAAAGTTTATAACTTCCGGCTTTCCATTTTTTTGATAAATTTATAGAATCATTTTCATTTAACATAGAAATTTTTTCTTCATTATCCACAGTTAAAAGACTATACTGACCATTAAAACCTATATAACCACTAAAGTCAAAATTAATAATATAAGCATGTAATCCATCTGAATCATTGGATAAATTAAAAATTAAATAATTATATAACGTATCACTTTCCGATATTCCAATCGTATCGTTAATTTCATAATAGGTAATATAATCCGGTTTGGGATGTTCACGATCT
>CAYZQG010000093.1:0-6846 GCA_964480685.1 uncultured Lentimicrobiaceae bacterium | reverse complement strand
AGTCGAAATAGTATCCATGTCGGCTCTCGTCAAACCTATAGCAAATACACATTGCACGGCAATAAGTTTATTAGTATCCCGAAAATCCGATATGCCGGCTTTGATAGTATAATTCTCCAAATTAGTATGTATTCCATCTATCATTCTAACATTAAGATCTTTGCCGTGAACTTCGGTATCGAAAAGTCTGACAAATTTTTTATCTTTAGTCCTACTCGGTAGCGTGAGTTTAAGCGTTGATGCCGATGAGGTAATAAAAATGCTATCCTTATATTTTATAGCTAATTGTGTAAAATCGAAATTTCCGTTTACATGCCATTTCTCATAAGCAAAGTTACGTAAATCATTTAATTCAAAACCGGCAACAATGTTTATATCCGAAATTCCTTTTACATCAATTTTCATATCTGAAGGAAGCATCGGTTTTACATCGGGTAAAAACAATTTGCCTTTGATCCGAACTTGGAATAACATGGCATTGAAAAAGTCTTTTATATCTCCGTTTATGTGTAAGGAACTTTGTCCGGTTTCAGCTTGAAGCGAATGAATGGCAATTTGGCTCTGTGTTTCGTTATTAAAATCTAAAAAAGCGGTTAAATCGGCCTCTATGTTTTTAAAGGATAGCGGTAAACTTTTATACGCAAAATTTCCATCGGTATAATGGATTTGAGCATTGATCAATGGCATCAATGAATCGTTGTAAACTCCTTTGGCACTTCCTTTTACTTTTACATCTCCTTTAAAATTCATACCTTCAACGATATTTTTGTAATTATCGGGTAGCAGGTTTAGCAATGCGGGTAAATTCCAAGTTTCGGTTTCAAATGCCACATCTAAGGTAATGTCATCCGAGATAGACGATTGTTTTGCAAAGCCGTCAACGGAAAGTTTAAATGTATTGAATTCGATTTCGGCTTGGTCGAGCGTAATTGTTTTTTTATCGAGATCCAACTTAAAAGGTATTTCAAATGCCAAAGGCATTGAGCGTAAATAGTTGTTGTTGTGTAACTGAAGTGTTGAAGCAGGTGTTTCCATTTCAATATTACCCGAGATGAAATTGCCTTCCTTTTCTCCTTTTATTTTTGTGGAAAATCCCTCTAAAGCGATGTAAACCGGAAGCGAATCTTGGATTTGAAAACGAATTTTTCCACTTTCCAATTTGATATTAGCCGAAGCATCTTCTTCGGTTAATTCACCTTTGATAAAGGCATTTACATCGTTTATGGAAGCATACATTTTCGATGAATCGTTCGTATAACTTGCTTGTAAGTTGTTGATTTTGATTTTACGAACATTTATTAAATCAAAGGGTAAGGTAAAAGTGCTGTCTTGGTCGGTAGTGTCGCTGATAAAAACATCGTAATTCGATTTCCCGTTTTTGTCAACATATAAGTGTGTCACAACATCTTCCAATTTAACCGTGGTTAATTTTAACGCATTATTTTTAAGTAATTCCGTTAAATTTAGCGAAGCAGTTATTTCTCCTATATAGGCCAGGGTATCGGAAGGGGCTTGTGGCATATTATTAATTAACGCCACATTTTTTATTTTTATGCCTATATGTGGAAACGTACTGAAAAAAGTAACATCTACCGTTTTGAAGTTGGTTTTACAGCTAATAAATTTTTCGGTTTGATTGCGAACAATGGGGGTTAACTTTTCGGGAGTAACCACAAACCACAATAGAATAAAAATACTGATAATAAACAGTGTGATTAGTGAAGCAAGCGAAATGCAGATTATTTTAAGCGTTTTCTTCATGATAAATGTAGCTTATTCGACTTTGGTGAACGTATAACTTACGTCATAGTCGTCGTGGTAACTGAGTTTTGTTGAGGAAAGTACGGTAACGGTATAACTTTTTGGTATTTTACCTCCCATTTCCATGATATGGATTTGAGTTAGATTGTCTTCGGTAAGTGTCCATGTAAAAGCTTGAGCTTCATCTTCGGTAACATCGTCGGCGGTATCCCAGGTTTTACCGTTTCCATCGGAATAATAGCGTTCAAACAAGGTCCCTTGTTGCCATTTACCCGGAAGTAAATCTTTATCAAACGATTTTTTATCGTTAAAAAGGTTACAGGACGAAAACAACAATGTCAAGACGAATATAGCTCCGACCAATATCCATGATTTTTTCATAATATATTGAATTAAATGTTTTTATTAACGTATGCAGTTGCAAATTTATAATTGCAAAGGTACAAATTTTTTTTGTGGTAAATCAATATAAAATTAATATATCCGTATTTTAACTTACAAAAAATATAAAGGAATTCCGTATCTTTCCTTAAGATAAAGAGTTAAAAAAAGATTGTAAAAATAAGGTAAAAATCTTCGTATTTTTCTGAATAGTGTTACATAATTTTGTACTTTTGTAAAACAAATCAATAGATTTACATTTTAAATATAATTAATTATGGCAAAAGATATTAATGCAGAAAATGCAGAGAAATTAAAAGTTCTAAATGCTACTTTAGAACGTTTGGAAAAAGTATACGGTAAAGGGGCTATCATGAAATTAGGGGATAAACCTTCCGAAGAAATGGATGTGATTTCAACAGGGTCTATTGGTTTAGATATTGCTTTGGGCGTGAACGGACTTCCTAAAGGAAGAGTAATTGAAATATTCGGTCCCGAATCGTCTGGAAAAACAACCTTAGCCTTACACGCTATTGCCGAGTCGCAACGAAACGGTGGTATTGCCGCTTTTATTGATGCCGAACATGCTTTCGACCGATTTTATGCCGGTAAATTGGGCGTAGATATTCAGAACTTACTAATTTCACAACCTGATAATGGAGAACAAGCCCTCGAAATTGCCGATAATCTGATTCGCTCCGGAGCAATTGATATTATTGTTATTGACTCCGTTGCTGCCTTAACTCCAAAAAGTGAAATTGAAGGCGAAATGGGTGATTCAAAAATGGGACTACAAGCTCGTTTAATGTCGCAAGCCTTACGTAAATTGACATCAACCATTAGCAAAACAAATTGCTGTTGTATTTTCATCAATCAATTACGTGATAAAATCGGTATCGTTTTCGGTAATCCCGAAACAACAACAGGCGGTAATGCACTTAAATTTTACGCTTCCGTTCGTTTGGATATACGCCGACAATCACAACTTAAAGACGGTGAAAATCCAGTTGGTAATCGCGTAAAAGTGAAAGTGATTAAAAATAAAGTAGCGCCTCCTTTCCGTACGGCTGAATTTGATATTATTTACGGAGAAGGAATTTCAAAAGCAGGCGAAATTGTTGATTTGGGTGTCGAATACAACATTATTAAAAAAAGCGGATCCTGGTTCTCTTACGGCGAATCTAAATTAGGGCAGGGGAGAGATACCGTTAAACAATTGTTGTTAGATAATCCCGATTTATCCAATGAATTGGAATTGAAAATTAAAGATGCTATTAAATAAGTATAGAATAATGACTATTAAAAGTCTGCTTGGGGTAGGAATCATCTTTATACTGTTCTTTACCGTAAGTTGTCATCGTCATAAAGCCGATGAAGAACGCTATGCTAAAATGCCTCCGGAATTGGCTGCTTTATATATAAAAATAGATAAACATCCTTCCGACCCTGTGCTTTATGCCAAGCTTTCCGATTATTATCTAAAAACTTCGGTCATGGATAGTGCTCTTAATGCTATTTTAACCGCTATCCGTTTAGATTCAAGCAAAAGCGATTTCTACCTCAAATTATCCGATGTTTATTTCGCTATGAATAATATTGATGCCTCGGAAGAAATGTTGGATAAAGTGATTGCTATGGATGCTAAAAATCAAGAAGCATATCTGAAATTGGCAGAATTGCATTTTTTACATAAACGCTATAAAGAAGCTCACGAAACCATTGATAAAGTCTTGGAAATCGATACCTACAATCCTAAAGCTTACTTTATTCGTGCCTGGGTGTATAGAGAAGAAGGCGATACCACAGCGGCTATTCGGTCTTACTTGACAGCCGTTGACCAAAAAAACGATTACTACGAAGCGTATGAAGAATTAGCCCTCTTGTATCATCACAAAAAAGACCCTACCGTCATTAATTATTATAAAAATGCGTTGAATATTAAGCCGAATAATACCCAAATAATGTATAATTTGGCAATGTTTTATCAAGAAACCGGCGATTTCGACAAAGCCATTTTGTATTATAAAATGATTATTCAAATCGACCCATCGCATAAATATGCCTTGCATAATATCGGTTGGATTTATTTGGTTAAAATGCAAAAATATGACGAAGCCGTTGCTTTCTTTACCAAAGCTATCAATGTGGATAATAATTATTTGGAAGCCATTTATAATCGCGGATTGGCTTTCGAGAGCCTAAAGAAATACAATAACGCTCGTCAAGATTATGAATACACTTTAAAATTAAACGACAAATATCAGGTAGCAATCGAAGGATTAAATCGCTTGGATAAATTACAGAAAAATTAAAAATTTTAAATGAGATGCCTCGTATGTCTTTCAATATAAAAAATATTTCTTTGTTCTTAGCTATCGGATTCATTATTTTCTTGGCTTGGTATTTTTCCAATATTACCATTTACATTATCCTGGCGCTCATTTTATCGTTAATGTGCTCCCCATTAAAACATCTTTTTTTAAGACTAAAAATTAAAAAATTTAGATTAAGCAATGGCGTATCAACCTTGTTAGCTTTAATTTGCGTACTCTTGCTTTTAAGCGGTATCTTATTTTTAATCATTCCTCCGGTTGCCCGTCAAGTGAATACCATTGCCGCATTGGATAAAAACCAAGTATCGATGGCAATGGATCTCCCCTTGCAAAACGTAGATGCTTTTCTCAAAAATTATAATTTAATTCCCGAAGAAGACAATATTAAGAATATCATTGTCAACACAACCTTGGACTACATTAAACAAATAAATATTTCTTCCTTGTTTGGTGGGGTGATAGAAGGAGTTGCCTCCGTTTTTCTTGCCATTTTTTCCGTCCTCTTTATATCCTTTTTTGTTTTACTCGATTTCTCGAAATTACAAAATACCGTTATCGGCATGGTTCCCAACAATTATCAATTGGAATTAACCAATACTTTGCTTAAATCAAAACGTTTGTTGTCGAATTATTTTGTAGGATTAGCCGTCGAAATATTTTTAATCGGGTTGTTGGAGTTCGGAGTTTTGAGTTTGTTGAAAGTCGAAAATGCTCTTTTAATTGGTGTTATAAGTGGAATTATGGTCATTATACCTTACATCGGTCCCATTATTGCGTGTGTAATCGGTTGTTTGTTGGCGGTTACGGGAGCTTATATTGTCAGTCCCGATATAAATATTTTGCCCGTAATTTTAAAAGTCGGTTTTACCTTTCTCGGATGTCGCCTCTTAGACGATTTCTTTCTACAACCTTATATTGCCTCCAAATCGGTAAAAGCACATCCCTTAGAAATATTTCTCATTGTCTTGATTTCGGGAATGATAGCCGGCATCCCCGGCATGATGTTGGGTATCCCCGCTTATACTTTTATCCGCGTTTTTGCCAAAGAATTTTTCGGCAACAACAACTTTATTAAAACCCTGACCGCTAAAATGGATAATAAGCAGTAACTAAAATCAGTGCTTAGCTTTTGGGAGCCGTTCCGTGTGCCGAGTTCCGAGAAAAGCGTATCAGCAGCTTAACTTCAAAATGCTTACCCAATTTTCATTTTTTTACCACAAAGAGCTAAAAAGGTTTTAACGAAAATCATAAAATAAATGCCCGCAAAAAATCCCTGCTTTCTCTACCTATGGTATATGAATATGTTCTATCCGGCGAAGCGATGAATCCCTCAGTTTTTAGCGGACAATACCGAAAAAAATATAATTTTTTTATAACACTTTTAAAAAGGATGCTATATTATAGAATAGAATAATAATAACCAAAAAATGAAAAGCAATAAAGATAAAATTTTACGTAATAGCGTGTATAAAACAATACAGGGAAAAGGTTTTATAGCCTCATTGGTTCTAAACGGAGTTTCGATTTCCCGAAAAAACGATGCAACACCGGAGCTTTATGCCTTCGACGAAAAATTAAAAGAAACGATTCCTATTTCCGATTCCAACAGTTGTTTTGTTGTGTTTCCAAACGATGTCTGTATAAATCAGCTATCCGACAACCGGCTTATCTATTTTCTGTTTAAGAAAAATAATTCCCGTAAAGTTGCCCCTAACGAGGTATTAAACTATAGCATTGATGCTTTTTTATTGGGTACTTTTTTTAAAGGAAGCTACTCCCCGCCGAATGGATGTAGATTTACCGACACCTCACGCTGTATCGAATTCCCCGAAATGGATGAAAACACATTGATATCCCTTGCCGAAGATATGGTAAAAACAGTTCAACCCGCAAGTTTACTTGTTAAATCCGCCCTAAAAAACAGCTATTTAATAGAAAAGGAAGGCGTTTTAAAATAATTCAAAGGAATTTATTATTATGTTAAAATATTATTTATTTTTGCAAAAAAAATAAAAGACACCTTTTTGAATTTCGAGGTGCACATATAAACTAGTTATGGGTAAGGCTTGAAAAACCAATTCTATACCGAAAAACAGAATAATCTATGAAACCGAATAGAGAGATATTAAACTTTGATTGGATAGTGCGAATATCACCAATAGCATTACTTCTATTGATGATTCCGCTACCAATTCTGTTTTTTATTTGGTTTTTTAAGGCTGGACAGCTTTCAGAAAGGAGACTTTCATTGAAGCCAGATTATTTGTTTCGCATTCTAATGACGACATTTATTTTGGGATTCGCAATGTTTTTGTTGCCGCTGTTTATTGGTGATAACTCATATTTGGACTTTGACAAATATATGAGTTAT
>CAYZQG010000092.1:0-6859 GCA_964480685.1 uncultured Lentimicrobiaceae bacterium | reverse complement strand
TTGTCATTCAAGTCAATAAATCGGATACTATTTCCGAATATTTGATAGCAGAAAATATTGGTTTTCAAAAAATCGGGACACTTGATTTAGGGCAAGGAAATCAAGCTTTTATACATGGAAATTATCATGATAAAACATTTGCTTTGGACATTGCTTATTTTAGAAATTGTTGGTTTGAAACATCCTATTTACTGGATTCAAAACAATGTGGCGAAGACAAAGCTAAACAACGTTACGAAAATTATACCTTACAAACCTTACATTATTCATTTCATCCTTCCTTTAACGGAAAGATTCAGCAAGTTGAACGTAAAATAAATGCTGCCATAGTACGCGAACAGGGAACCAATGGTGATCGAGAAATGGCGTATTCGTTGTTTTTAGCAGGGTTCAATGTAAAAGATGTTCATATCAGCGATTTAATAGAAGGCAGGGAAGATTTGAAAGATATTTCGATGTTGGTTTTTCCCGGTGGCTTTGCCAATTCCGATGTGTTGGGTTCGGCCAAAGGATGGGCAGGAGCATTTATCTATAACGAAAAGGCTAATAAGGCATTGAAAGATTTTTATGCTCGCGAAGATACCTTGAGTTTGGGTGTTTGTAACGGATGTCAATTGATGGTTGAATTGGGCTTGTTGTATCCCAATCATGCCGAGATGCCTAAAATGCTTCATAATGATTCTCATAAATTTGAATCCGAGTTCATTAATGTAGATATTTTACCGACAAATTCAGTGATGTTATCCAATATGGCAGGAAGTAGGTTGGGGATTTGGGTAGCGCATGGTGAAGGTAAATTTCACTTACCTTATTCAGAAGAAAAATATTCGATTCCAATGAAATACAGTTATTCCGATTATCCGGCAAATCCAAACGGATCGCGATATAATACGGCAGCTATCTGTAGTGAAAATGGTCGTCATCTAGTGATGATGCCGCATTTGGAAAGAGCTGTATTTCCATGGCAATGGGCATATTATAAAGAGGATAGAAAATATGATGTTGTTTCTCCTTGGATTGAAGCTTTTGTGAATGCTCGTAAATGGATAGAAAATAAAAAATAAGTTTATGTTAGCGATAACAAAAAAGGCATCTATTAGATGCCTTTTTTTATTTAGTTTAAAAAGTTTAAAATTTATAATAAAAATACACGCCTCCACCATAGGTATATACAAATGCCGATTGAGTGTGATTTATCGAAACTAACGTATTATTAACATAATTATTAAATTTCGTATAGGTATAACCACTACTAATAAATGGTTCAAAACCCCAATGTTCATTAATGGGGAAGCTCCATCCTAAACTTAAACCACCCATATAATTCCACCCTTGATGCATAACCCCGTCGTGAGGTTGCCCCCAAAAATTAGGTATAATAGCTCTCGACATATTAAATAACCCAAAACCGGAATTTAAACCAACATAGAAACCTTTGTAAACTTCTTTTGGATAATATCTTCCTTCAATAAAGCCGGCAATTAAACTAAGGGGTTTATCGGTAAATAAGAAACCTTTAGGCCAATAGGTTCCAATTGTTGATAATTGAACAGAGAAATGTTTACCTAATTTAAATTCAACAGCCGGATTTAAAACACCTGCTAATAGTAAGGCATTCATTTTTAAACATACATTAAGTTTTTTCTCCGGTTTAATAGTTTGATCGTTATTTTCCGATTTAAGATTCGTCGTTGAAGTAACTAAAATGGTATCTTTAACTAAGAATAGGTTGTTTTTTTGTTCCATGCCGGCATTTTGAGAAGCTTTAAAGAACTTTTCCGCATTATCATAATCTTTATTTTGATACGCTATAATGCCGAGATTATTCAAGGTAACATCGCTGTTTGGATTTAGAGAGTTCGATTTTTCGAATAATTTTTTTGCTTCATCCGATTTTCCTTCCGTTGCTTTAATACAAGCTAAGTCATTATAGGCTCTGAAATTTTCAGGATATAATTCAATCGCTTTTTCGAAAATTTGTTTTTTAGTAGTTAAATCTTCTGTTAGCGAAGCAGCATATAACAATTCATCGTTGGTAAGAGAATCGGGAGTTGTAACGGCAAATTTGGCGATTTGTTCGTCGGTTTTTAAATTGTCAATACAAATTACTTTGATTCGTGCACGTCGTAAAGATGGAAGAATATTGGCATCAACTTCATCATAAATGGCAATCATATTTCGTATTTGTTGTTCTTTTTCGCCTTGATCGCTTTGTGATTGAATTACATTGATGATTTGATTTTTTTCTTTGATAGAGGAGTTGCTTAAAGCAGTGATAAATCCATCCCAATCTTCACCGTTATCTTTTAATTGATAGTTTATATTTTTCGTTGATAAAGATATGTTTCCGGAGTCTTTTTTAGCTTTATCGTTAATATATTTAGTGAGTTCGGTTTCAAACCAATTTTTACCTCTAACGGAACGATTGCTGGATAATTGTATATTTCTTTTCAATTCCCCTTCAGGTGATGCCCATCCCTCAATTTCAACCACTTGAATAGAATCATATTGAATCACAAACGGAAATAATTCTTTAAGAAGTTGTATGTTTTCGGGTTTTTTATTAAAGGGTAGGTTCCAATCCTAATTGTCGCAGTTGAAGTCAAAATAAATGGCGGCTGTTTTTTCAATGGGTTTATTGGGAATATAATTGTGATCGGAATAATAATAATTTGGTTTTTCGTTAGTAGTACCTGATTTATATATTACTTTTGGTTGAATATCTTCTCTTTTTGTTTTGATGTTTATCGTTCCGATTTCTCTTTCTTGAAATAGATAATCTTTCCCTTTTTTATTAACAATTGTCTGAATATATAATGAACTTTCTTGAAATTCAGGTTTAAAATGAATTGTTTGTACGGATGAAAAACCGGAACCTTTTTTATAGTTAATTATTTGACCGCTTCCATCAGCTTTTTCTCCTTGAAAATTAATAGCTGAAAGTGTGTCTTTATTGCCTTCTGGATTTTTTAAAACAGGAATACTTGTTAAAGTTACTTTCTTATTAAAGTATTTTTCAGGGAAGGTGCCTTTAATTTGGATGTCAGTTTTCCCACCTTTAGAGTCGGGTGTTGCTGAAATAATTTGATAACTTATATCATTTTGTTTCTTTACCATCTTTTTTACACCGCATTCTGTAAAAAAAAGTAAAAGAGTGCCGATAATAAAAATGATAATTATTTTAAAATCTTTCATATGCTATTGTTAATTGTTTAATTATTAAAACGTTTCTATTATACGTATACATAATAGAAAAAGTTTATTTTTTATGCAAAAATATGATATTTAATTTTTTTCAAAAAGTAATTCTTATTTATTTTATAAACTCCATTTTGTTGATAAATCATACTTTAAATTTATTAATATATTAATCGAACTTTAATTTACAAATTGACTTAAAAGAATTTGTCTAAAATTAGTTCAAATTAATTATTTTGCAAAGATATAATTTTTTTATTTAAAAAATACAATTTCGAAGAAATAAATTAAACTAAAAAAACAAGGAAGTAAGTAGTATGATTTTTTATCTCATACGTATTTTTTTATATTTTCGATAAAAGCGTTTGTTATATTTTGACCCTTGATATTGTCTGGATACCGGTCTAACTTTTAAGTAATTGGATTGTTCTCCTATCTTATAAACAACATTAATGCCTCCATTATATGCATATACAAATCGTGATCCGGTATGATCGGGTGTAGTTAATTTATCATATACATAATTATCGTATTGTGTAAAAGTATAACCTGTTGTGATAAAAGGTTCAAGGGCTAAATTAGTGCCTAAATTAAATGTCCATCCCAACGATAACCCCCCAATAACATTCCATCCTTTATGATATACATTGTCGAAATCTTCCATCCAATAGTTTGGGATTATTTGTCTTGCCATATCAAAATAGCCAATTCCGGCATTTAATCCTACAAAAAAACCTCTAAATGTTTCCATGGGATAATATCGCGGTTCAATAAATAGTTCAAATAGGGATAAGGGTTTATTCGTGCCAATAAATCCTTGCGGTTGATAAACCCCTAAAAATTGTAGTTGAAATGAAAAATTATTAGTTAATTTAATTTCAAACGAAGGGCTGATAACTCCGGTTACAGCTAATACATTTAATTTTATAGCATACTTATTAGATTCAAATGACGATCCATTTGTTGTTGATATGTCTGTAGTTTTTAGTAGGGTATCAAAATAATGAAGGCTATTTTTTTCTAATAATAAATTATTTGTGGAGTTTAATAATGGGTGACTTTTTGGAGAAAAATTATGCTGAAACTCATTTGCATAAGAATGCAAAGTTATAAAAAATAAAAAGGATAATATTATTAATATTTTGAATTTCAATTTATTTAATTTTGATTGTAAGATTGATTCCGTACCAGATTATTAAAGTTATTTCTCTGCAAAGATATAATTTTTTATTTAAAAAAAAGCGAAAAAATAGCATTTAAATTAAAAATTTTTAAGACTTGAAAACAAGACACTAACATTAAAAATATTAAAATATATCGAATAAATCGACTTCCTAAATGGCTTGCCCAGCGAGAAGCAATGTATGCTCCGATAACATTTCCGATAGCATGAACCAAGCCGTAATCGTATCGTATTTGTCCGTGCATAATAAATGGAATTAACGAAAAGGGAACATATATTAAAACGATGAGATTTTTTATAGCATTGGCTTTTAATAAATCATAGCCTCTCATCAGTACAACAAAAGCAATCAGAAAATAACCGATTCCTACGTGGATGAAACCACCGTAAATGCCTATCAAAAAAAGAATTATCCATTGAAAAATTGTAAAAGGACTGTTTACCTTTTCCATATCATTTTTTAACCACAAAGTTGGTTTAAGTAATATCATTGTAGTCATAAATAAAATGACGCCTATAAAGAAATAGTTGAAAATATGTTCGTTAATTGTAATTACTATGTTTCCTCCTACTATAGAGCCTAAAGCTACGGGAATGGCATATTTGTATGATTTTTTAATATTTAATACTTTGCTTTTTGAATAATTGACAACAGCTACCAGATTTTGTAAAAATATTGCAATACGATTTGTTCCATTAGCTACCATGGGTGGAAGTCCTAACATCATAAACAAGGTCATTGAAATAATGGTTCCACCGCCGGCAAGGGTATTGATAAAACCTACCAATAAACCGGAAACAATCAGGGCTATGACGGTAGTTAAATCCATGTTTAAGGTTGGATGATTTTAAGCTTGGCAAATCGTAATAACATGGTTTTCTGTCCAAATTGTTCAAATGAAATGATAGTTTTACTGTTGGCACCGTCGTCAATGAGTTCTTCGATGGTGCCGATGCCGAATTTATCGTGAAAAATTTTCATACCGGTTTTCAATTGTTGCAAATGGGTGATTTCTGCTCCAAGATTTAGGTTTTCTTTGGGTTGTGAAGCAACAGGAGTTTTACTTTTTTCCGGAAACGGTTTTGATATTATTTTTTTAGGAAAAATCGGTTTTGGAGGTGCGATGTGTTGGTTTTCGTCATACATTGATTTAGGGAAGGAAGAAAAGGGTTGGTCCATCAGATTTTTATCTATTTCCATTAAAAAGCTGCTTGGACGACAAAAGTTTAAATTTCCAAACATAAAACGACTTTGAGCATGGGAAAGAGTCAGACATTGTTTGGTGCGGGTAATGGCAACATAAAACAAACGTCGTTCTTCTTCCATTTCTGCTTGAGAATGTACCATATAGGAAGGAAATAAATTATCTTCCATGCCTACAATGTAAACAAAAGGAAATTCCAAGCCTTTGGCGGCATGGATTGTCATGAGTTTTACTTTATTCGTGTCGGTTTTATCGTCTTCGTCGGCATCGGTGAGCAAAGCTACTTCGTTTAGAAAACGGTCTAACGAGGGAAAATAATCGGATAAATCTTCGCCGGTTTCCATGTCGATTTGATTTTCTGGAACTCGTTCGGTGAAGTCTTTCATAGCGTTGAATAATTCGCCGAGATTTTCATAACGTTCTATTTCTTCGGTTTGTGCTCGTAAATCTTGCGTTACGCCGCTGGTATCGGCAATGTATTTTCCCAATTCAAAGGCATTTTTCTCGGAAAGAAGTAGGCGGTAACTTTTTATTTTTGCCACAAAATCTTCAATTTTTTTCCAGGTTCCCTGATTAAACAATGCGTAATGTTTTTCGGGTTGTGCTATTACTTCCCATATCGAACAATTGTTGTCGTTGGCGGCAGCCATGATTTTTTCCATGCTTGTAAGCCCGATACCACGTTGCGGATAATTAATGATGCGTCGCAGCGATTCGTCGTCTTTGTGGTTGACGGTTAAACGATAATAAGCTAATATGTCTTTTATTTCCTTCCGTTGGTAGAACGATTTTCCACCGTAAATTCGGTAAGGGATTCCCATGCGTACCAAATATTCTTCAAAAGGACGTGATTGGGCATTGGTACGGTATAAAATGGTAAAATCTCGGTATTGCAGCGAATGTTTTTGCTTGTTTAATGCAAGGGATTCTACTACCTTCTGAGCTTCTTCGGTTTCGCTTCCGGCTTCGATGACTTTTATTTTTTCACCGTCTTGATTATCGGTCCAAATTTGTTTGGGAATTTGTTGTTGATTGTTTTTAATGACCGCATTAGCAGCGTTTAAAATGGTTTTTGTAGAGCGATAATTTTGTTCCAATTTAAACAAACTATAATCGGGATAATCTTCTTTGAAATTAAGGATATTTTGAATATTTGCTCCGCGAAAAGCATAAATACTTTGGGCATCATCGCCTACTACGCAAATGTTTTCATGTAATGCCGCTAATTTTTTAACAATTTGATATTGCACATAGTTAGTGTCTTGATATTCAT
>CAYZQG010000091.1:0-6874 GCA_964480685.1 uncultured Lentimicrobiaceae bacterium | reverse complement strand
TATTAATTATTGTACGGATAAATCTTACCTTGATTTCAACGACCTGATTTCACGAAGCAGTTCATTGTTTCAAAACTATTCGGATATTGCCAATAAATACAAAAACAAATATCAATATATCTTAGTTGATGAATTTCAAGATGTAAACAAACTACAAGTTGATTTAATTAAACTTTTACTTACCCAACAAACACAATTGTTTTGTGTAGGAGATGATTGGCAGAGTATTTATGGTTTTAGAGGATCTAATGTTAGTTACATTGTTGAATTTGAAAATCATTTTCCAAATTCAAAAGTTGTAAAGCTTAATTTGAATTATCGAAGTACGCAGAATATTGTTGGAGCAAGCAATGAAGTAATCAAACACAATAAGTTTAAAGTTGAAAAGGAAATTCATTCTTTTAAAAAATCAGAACATAAAATTGTTGTTTATGCAGGCAACAACGAAGAAGATAATATTCAATTCTGTTTAGACAAGGTTAAAAAACTTCTTAACGAAGGACTTACAAGTGAAGATATTTTATTTTTATATCGTAGGACACACATGTTTAACCCTACTGCTTATTCGGGTAAACCATCTTATTATAATGAATTTAAAAAGAATGGTATTAAAGTTCAAGCTAAAACCATTCACGCTTCAAAAGGACTTGAAGCAAAAGTTGTTTTCATACTTGGATTGACGGAAGGAAATGGAGGTTTTCCAGACATTTGGTTAGAAGACCGAATTTTCCAAGTTATAAAAAAGGCAAACCACGATTTACTTTTGGAAGAAGAAAGGAGACTTTTTTATGTAGCAATTACAAGAGCCAAAGACAAGCTTTTTCTAATAACGGAAAAAGGGAATGAATCAAGTTTTTTGAAAGAAATTCCGGATATTTTTACGGTTAGAACAAGTATGCCGACAAAATCGGTAGTTGAAAAAGTAATTAACTGTGAAAAGTGCTTTAGTCAACTTGAAAAACTTTGGATAGTTTGTCCTTATTGTGGTCAAAAAACAAATGGGCATGAATAATATTAAAAAAGCATAAACTACCAACAACGCGATCATAAAACATGCCTGTTTCAGTTTGTTATCGAGCGTTTCATCTCGTATCAAAAGTACTTGTTACTTGACGGAAATCGCCGGCAATCCACCCCTGCGTGTAGCTTTCTACGTTAAAATCAATAAGTGTGTCATTGGGTTAATCACTGGGATTGACAACAGGAATCGATAGAAACAATTTCGCAATTTGGAATACACTAAAAATCTTACAACGTATATTATCAAATAAATACAAAATATACCGAATAATTATTATAAATAATTGTTGTTTATTAAAATTGCATTAAAAAAAAGGTTATTTTTGTGTCGAATTTCTGAAATATGTTAATGCACTTCGCATAGTTTTGAAATGAAACTGAATCAATTTATAACATTAGAAGTGCCCTAAAAATTTAAAATCATGAACATAATAACAAAACTTTTAGCAATTGCTTTTTTATTTTTAGCAATAAGTTTTAGTGCTTGTAAAAAAGATGAACCAAAACCAGATGACAATAATACAACAGATGTCGTAAAAAACTATTCAGGTTCCGGATCTAGAGGGGACTTGATAACGTTTGCTATCAATCAAACGGACAAAACGTATAGTGTTAACAACGAAACTACCGGCAAAGAAGATAACGGATCGTATGCTGTTATGAGCGGAGCATTGAAAGGAATTTATAAAATCAATGCTATGTCACAAAACTTCTATGCAGTTGAATTAGACGACAAGATAATAGCTGCAAACTTCCCAACAGGTCAGAATGAAAATAAGATTTCTTTTGGAATATCATCATCCATAAACAATGTAGGTAAAGAATCGCAAATTGCAGGCGATTATATATATATTCATTTCACAAATCAAAACGTTAACGGAGCTGTTGAAAACAAAGAATGGGGCGTAGTTTCGGTATTAGCAAGTGGAACACTTTATATCAAGCCCTATGCTACAGGCGGTACAGGAGGCTTGACTTCTCTTTCGCCCGAAGAGTTTAATTTATCGTTACCTTTAACATCGGGGGACTTACAAGGATCATGGAGTGTTAATGGTCAAGATAAAGTTAAGCTTAATGTTGGCATTCAAGGAACTCAATATACCGGATTTGCTTATCCTTCGGCTACATCATCGGTATTTCTATTAGATATGGGAACAGGAAATGGTTATATTTTAGGATTAAAAATTTCATCATCGGCGGTAACTTTATCACAATTGGCCGGTTTATATAAATACGTTGGAGTTGTTGCTGATGGCAGCAAACTGGGTGGTAATGCTTTGATTAAAAGTGATGGAACAGGTACCTGTGCAATAGAAAGCAATGGTATTCTTTCCGACAATGAATATTTTACAGGAATAACCCAGTGTCCTAATCTTCCAAACGTATTGTATTGTAATCATTTTGACCCCGACTATCCAAATTATCAAGGAAAAGCTTATTTTGTAGTTGCAGGGGATATTATAATGTATTTTATTTTTAATAATCAAGGCGATTTTAATGCATATGGTGCCGGTGCTAAGATTTAAAAGCACGAACGCCTAACACACGGTATGAAAAATTGTTGTAGTTTTTAATTGCATAAAAAAAGCTTACTTTTGTGTCGCATTTCCGAAATATGTTAATGCACTTCGCATAGTTTTGAAATGAAACTGAATCAATTTATAAAATTAGAGGTGCCCTAAAAAATATTAATATTAAAAACCCAATAAAAAATGAAAATTAAAAGCTTAATCACGAAATCACTCTTCGTAATCGTAGGAGTTTTAACCATGAGTGCATGTGCAAAAATACCGAAAGAGGCTGTTGCGGTAGACAATTTTGACAAAGCAAAATACTTAGGAACCTGGTACGAAATCGCACGCATGGACTTCCGTTTCGAAAAAGACTTAAACAACACAACAGCAACTTATTCTGTTAATGATGACGGGAGTATAAAAGTATTAAACAAAGGATATAATTACGTTAAAAAAGAATGGTCTGAGGCTATTGGTAAAGCAAAATTCAGAGGAGATGAAACAGTTGCCATGTTGAAAGTTTCATTCTTTGGTCCTTTTTATGCCGGATACAATGTTATCGCTTTAGACAAGGAGTATACGTATGCTTTAGTAGCAGGTAAAAACCTTGATTATCTTTGGATACTTTCTCGTGAAACCACTATTCCCGATGAAATAAAAGCAGAATATCTCGAGATTGCTGATGAATTAGGGTATAAAACATCCGATTTGATATGGGTAGAGCATAACGATCAGGAATAAAATTGATTTTTTTGCACCCTGACAATAAACTCAAAAGACATCATTGTTCTTTGGAGGTCAACCTTTTTTGCCAAACATGTATTGGAAGCTATCACTAAATATATTAAAATATATAAAATCTTTGAACCTTAAAAAAACACTTTTGTCTATATTATTTAAATAGATTGATATTTTTTACTTTACCTCGTTACGCTCAGAATGACAAGTAATTATTGTTTTGTATGGGGTCTGTTAGCAAACAGTGGTCATACTAAGCAAAAGGAAGAATCCCTCCGTTTTTATCGGACAAATACGATTTAAAATTATAATTAATAAAATTTCAACATAACATAAAAAATAATCCCGTGGATGTTTTAACTAATACATTAACATTTAAAAATTATTTTATCTATAATTTAATAAAAAAAAATAATTAAAAAGATGAACACAAGCCTATTAAAAATAAAAAGAAGTAGCTTTGAATCTTTTGATGACAAAACACTTGCTTGGACATGCATTGAACCGATCATTGAGAAAATAAGAGGAAAAAATTTATCCCTTAAATCGCATGTTTATGCACAACTAACTACGGGACAACAATCACTTTTATATTTTTGGATAGTGTACGGACATGCTCAACATGGGATACTCCATTTTTTTAAAGAAGTAGATTTTATACTTTCCGATACGAATAGTTGGAATGAAATGAGAAACGCATTCAGCCACTTAGGAACCAATGATTTACTGAATCTTATTGAAAAAATTGAAAACGCATACGATTTTTATATCCCAAACAAAGACAATTTTTCATCGGATTTTCTATTATTGATAAAAAACCTTGACAATGCATACTCCAAAATAATTCCGAACGCATTAAAACAAATCAGCAATTACATACGCAACAATCCAAATGAATTTGTTAGTTTTACTAATGAAAAATAAACTACAAAACAACTTCAACATTTTATATTCTTGATTATTTTTTATACTTTTGCAAAAAGCATTAAATTTCCAAACATGGATGTAAAAACATTGATTAAACAATTGAACCTCATTCGCCATCCCGAAGGCGGCTATTATCGTGAAACCTTTCGTTCAACACAAAACATACACACCGAAAGCCATACGGTAAAAAGTGCCGGAACAGTCATCTATTTTTTGCTGGAAAATGAACAAAAATCACATTTTCACCGTATTCAATCCGACGAAACATGGTATTTTCATCAAGGCTCGAGCATCAAAATAATAACTATCATCAACGAAGAGTTACACCTATTTCTATTAGGAAACGACATTGCAAACAACGAATTACCACAAATTACCATTCCGGCTAATACGTGGTTTGCAGCTCAAATAAAATCAGGCAAAGGCTATGCTTTAGTAAGTTGTTCGGTAGCCCCCGGATTTGAATTCAATGATTTTGAATTAGCCGAACGAGAAAAAATGTTGGATCAATATCCGCATTGTGAAGAAGCAATTACATATTTTACAAGTTAAAAATAAAAAAAAGTGATTATGAAAACATTAAAAGTCATTCAATACCTTTTAGGAAGTTTACTTGCCTTTATGGGAATCAACGCCTTTGGTGGAGGCATTTACGGCATGATGGGAGCCAAAGATATTCCGTTGGAATGGTTGGACGGAACGCCGTTTCACAACTTTTTTATTCCGAGTTTAATTTTATTTCTTATTGTTGGAGGCTCATTTCTTTTAGCTTCGATTGCCGTATTTATCGGGCATCGTTATGCCGTCTTGGTTTCCATTTTTTCGTTGTTGGTAGTATATATTTGGTTGTGTGTTCAAATCTTAATGATAGGTTCGGTATCATTTTTACAGCCTGCAACGGCATGCATGGCATCGCTGATTTTATTGCTTACGCTATTTTACCAACGACAAAAAAAGAAAGCGATGTAAAATTCAAAAAAATATAAATTTATGCCCAATAAACAAAACGAAAGTTGAGGTGTTTCCAATAATAGAAATCAATTATAAAATAACAATAAAAATAATTCTATTATGAAATTCACCCGCAAAGCAGTAGCCCAATGGCAAGGCTCCGGTCCCGAAGGCAACGGTTATTTAAGTACGCCTAGCACGGTTTTAAACAAGACCCCCTATTCATTCAAAACACGATTTCAAGACGAACCGGGCACCAATCCCGAAGAATTGATTGCAGCAGCCCATGCCGGATGCTATACCATGCAATTAAGTTTTTTACTCGGCGAAGCCGGTTTCATTCCTACTAATTTGGAAACCAAAGCAGAACTCACCTTCGAAGATGGCAATATCACGACCATTCACTTGAAATTACAAGCAGTAATTAAAAACATTGGGAACGATGTTTTCCAAGAAATTGCTACCAAAGCCAAAGAAATTTGCCCTGTATCGAAAGTATTGAAAGCAACCATTACACTGAGTGCCGAATTGCAATAATATTTTTTAACGAATTCTAAAACAAATAATTACAACCACTTTTACTTCTAAATAAATCTTTGTAAACAAACAACAAAGGTTTATTTTTTTTTATTTTCAGTTATTCAAACTTTTAAATATTCCAAAAACCGAAGAATAGTTAATTATTTACGTATAATTACCTTTTTATATTAATTTTTTTTATACGTTTGCATAGACATTGAAAACTCATATAAAATTCATAATAATTTAATTTATAATAAGTAATGAAAGAAGTAATTGAAAACTTAACGAGAAAATACGGTAAAAGTCGCGAAGCGCTAATGCCTATTTTACAAGCAGTAGTTGAAAAAGAAAATTATTTATCGGAAGAAGTTATGAATGAAATAGCCAAACAACTTGATATTTCCGCAGCACAAGTATATGGAACTGCTTCATTCTATTCTTTTTTAGATACGGAACCCAGAGGAAAATATGTAATTCACGTTTGCAAATCAATTATCGCCGAAATGAAAGGCAAAAAAGAAATTATCAGAACTCTGGAAAATTTATTGAAAATAAAAGTAGGGCAAACAACACCCGATAATTTGTTCACTTTATTGGAAACAAACGACATAGGTTGGAGCGATCAAGAACCTTCGATGTTAATCAACGAAAAACCTTATACCAACCTTACTTCTGAAAAAGTAATCAGTATAATTAATGAATATCGTAAATAACAAAATAATATAAGAAGATGAGTTCACAAAATTTAAAAAAGACAGATGTGATTTTCGGTTTATGCCATACATCGGATACCAATAATATATTACCCGGAAGCGTATGCAATGCTGATGGAAAAAAATATACCGTATTAGAAGAAGTTATCAAGAAAAACCCACAAGATATTATCAATGACATCATTGATTCAGGTTTAAAAGGACGTGGCGGTGCAGGTTTTCCGACCGGATATAAATGGAAATTCGGAGCAGCATCTCCCGAAGCAGAAAAATATGTTATTTGTAATGCCGATGAAGGCGAACCCGGTACATTTAAAGACAGAGACATCCTATTAAAAGTCCCCGGAAAAATATTTGCCGGTATGACAATTTGCGGTTATTGTATCCAAGCGAAAGAAGGATATCTTTATTTACGTGGAGAATACAGATACATGCTACCTGAATTGTACAAATTATTAGACGATTTCCATGACGTAATTAAAAAAATCG
>CAYZQG010000090.1:0-6885 GCA_964480685.1 uncultured Lentimicrobiaceae bacterium | reverse complement strand
GAAAACGATGTTTTATATGAATTATTTTAATTAAACCTATAATTTATATATTTATTTATTTATTAAACTATATATATTTGATAATCTGATACTTGATGGTATTTGTGAAAAATAAGCAAAAAAATGTCAAAAACTATCTGAGTTATAAATAAATTTTAGTTTCTTTGTACTTTAATTTTTACAAGTTTTCACTTTTATAAGTGTTTAAATTTCAAATATATGGAGAATAGAGATAAAGCAAAGGGGAAAATTTCACAGATTATTGGTGCTGTTGTAGATATTGTTTTCGATCGTCAAGAAGATTTACCTAAAATTTATGATGCATTGGAAGTAATAAAAGAAAATGGGACAAAAATTGTTTTTGAATGTGAACAAGATATTGGAGAAAATACCATGCGATGCATCGCTATGGATTCAACCGACGGATTATATCGCGGAATGGAGGTAATTGCTACGGGAAAAACCATCAGCATGCCTGCTGCAAACATCAATGGACGTTTACTCAATGTAATTGGTGAAACCATTGATGGAATGGAACAAATCAAAACCAATTCGTATCGAAGCATTCATCGTGATCCCCCGACGTTTGAAAATCTATCTACTTCGAGTGAAGTTTTATTTACGGGCATTAAAGTTATTGACTTAATTGAACCGTATATGAAAGGAGGAAAAATCGGTTTGTTTGGTGGTGCCGGAGTTGGTAAAACGGTTACCATTATGGAAATGATTAATAACATTGCAAAAAAATACTCCGGAATGTCAGTTTTTGCCGGTGTAGGCGAACGTACACGTGAAGGGAATGATTTACTTCGAGACATGATTGAATCAGGCGTTATTCGTTACGGGGATGATTTTCTAAAAAGTATGGAAGAAGGCAGCTGGGATTTAAGCTTAGTAAAAAAAGAAGAATTGGAAAAATCGTTAGCTACTTTGGTTTTCGGGCAAATGAATGAACCTCCCGGTGCCAGAGCTCGTGTAGCTTTATCCGGATTGACAGTTGCCGAATATTATCGTGATGGCGATGAACAAGGAAAAGGAAGAGATATTTTATTCTTTATTGATAATATATTCCGTTTCACACAAGCCGGTTCCGAAGTTTCGGCATTGTTAGGTCGTATGCCTTCTGCCGTTGGCTATCAACCTACTTTGGCTACTGAAATGGGGCTTATGCAAGAACGAATTACGTCCACCAAACGTGGCTCCATCACCTCGGTTCAGGCTATTTATGTTCCTGCCGATGATTTAACCGACCCTGCTCCCGCCACTACCTTTTCTCATTTAGATGCAACCACCGTTTTAAGTCGTAAAATCTCCTCTTTAGGAATTTATCCTGCTGTTGACCCTTTAGATTCAACCTCAAGAATTTTAACTCCCGAGATTGTTGGTGAAGCACATTATAAAACAGCACAAAGAGTAAAAGAAAGTTTGCAACGTTACAATGAATTACAAGATATAATAGCCATTTTAGGGATGGATGAACTCAGCGACGAAGACAAATTAGTTGTTCATCGTGCTCGTCGTATTCAACGTTTTCTTTCTCAACCATTTCATGTTGCCGAGCAATTTACGGGAATGAAAGGTGTTTTTGTGTCTATCGAAGATACTATCAAAGGCTTCAATATGATTCTCGATGGCGAAGTAGATCAATACCCTGAATCGGCTTTCAATTTAGTAGGTACCATTGAAGAAGCTATTGAAAAAGGCAAAAAAATGTTAGCTGAAACTCAAAATTAAATTCTAAAATATGAAAGTTGAAATTATAACACCTCAAAGTCAAGAAATTATTGAAGATGTTTCTTTAATTCAATTGCCAGGTTTAGATGGTTTATTTGAAATTCTTAGCAATCATGCTCCTTTAATTGCGGCTTTATCTAAAGGTAAAGCTAAAATAATAAACAAAAATAAAGAAACATGTTATTATCCAATTGAGGGTGGTGTCGTGGAGGTATTAAAAAATAAAATTATGATTTTGACTGAAAAAGTATAAAACTCCCACTACTAATATATAAATAGGGCGGTTAAAAGCTGTCCTATTTTTTATTTGTACAGAATTAAAAAGATTCTTTACATCATTTAGGATAAGTTTTTAAAATATAATTAGTAAGATATTTCCTTATTTAACAAACATTATTGTCCGGTAATACTGTATGTATTTTTCATTCTATTTTGAATGACAGTGATTTAAAAAATAACCAAAAGGTATTGTAATAGTTTACTGCAATGCCGAAAACTATGACACTACAACTAAAATTATTACTTGTCAATCTAAGAGTAACAATCTGAAGTGAAGAATTTCAAGTTAACTAAAAAATATATCTAACAAAAGTGATTAATAATGTAACTTATAAAAAAAAAGGACAGTGAATTTACACTATCCTTTTTAAAACTTAAATATATGTAATTATTATACACCTAATTGCAAACGATAGAAACCTTCACAATTTAATTCTTTGTCGGTTTCAGCCATATATTGAGCAACGGTTTTTTTATTATCACGAATAAAATCTTGATGAATAAGCGTACTTTCTTTAAAGAATTTATTTAATTTACCTTGAGCAATTTTCTCAACCATATTTTCAGGTTTTCCTTCATTACGTACTAGTTCACGAGCTATTTCAAGTTCATGTTCAATAACATCTTTCGGAACATCATTTTCACTAACACTTATAGGACTCATAGCCGCAATTTGCATAGCTATTTCATGCCCTATTATTTGTAAATTATCTACTTTTTTACTAAACCCAACAATGGTTGCCAATCGGTTTCCATTATGATTATAATAAGAAACGAATGGTTTTTCCATCATTGCAAATTGGTTTAATTCAATTTTCTCACCAGTTTTACCGGTCATTTCGGTTAAAAGAGCTTCAACAGATTGACCTTTTAGGTTACTTTGTTTTAATTGGTCAATAGTTAGAATACGATTTGCAACGGCAAAGTCTATAATAGCATTCGCCAAAGCTATAAAATCAGCTGTTTTACCTACAAAATCCGTTTCACAGTTAAGCATGATAACGGCACCATAGGTATTGTCATCGGTTGATTTAGCAACGACAAAACCTTCATTTGCATTACGATCTGCACGTTTAGCGGCAACTTTTTGACCTTTTTTTCTTAAAACATCTATTGCCATATCAAAATCACCATCGGTTTCTACCAATGCATTTTTACAATCCATCATTCCCGAACCGGTGATTTGTCTTAATTTATTTACATCTGCTGCTGTAATTGCCATTTTCCTAAATATTATTTAATTCCACATTATTTTTTTGAAATTGGACGACGACTTGCGGGTCGTTTTTTCTTTTCTTCCATGGTATCACCACCTCCGACTTCGCCCATTCTTCTTCTTCTTCCTGATCGTTCAGTTTTTTCTTCTTCTTCAGTTTTGGTAAATGAATCTTCTTCCAAGATTTCTTCTTCTTCCACTTTATCGTTATCTAAAGCCTTTTCATTTAATCCTTCTTGAATAGCATCGCACATAGCTTTAATAATCACGGATATTGATTTTGAAGCATCGTCATTAGCCGGAATTGGAAAATCAATTAAATTGGGATCGGAATTGGTATCAACAATAGCAAATAAAGGAATATTTAACTTACGAGCTTCCGCAACGGCGATGTGTTCTTTCATAACATCAACAACAAATACGGCTGCAGGGAGTCTTCCCAAATCGGAAATTGAGCCTAAATTCTTTTCCAATTTCGCTCTTTCACGTTGAATTTGTAATCTTTCCCGTTTTGAAATACTATTCCATTCGGGGCTTTTTATAAGGCTATCAATGGAAGACATTTTTTTAACGGCTTTACGAATGGTGTTAAAATTAGTTAGCATACCACCTGCCCAACGTTCAGTTACATAGGGCATATTAACTGTCTTTACATGTTCGGCAAGAATTTCTTTTGCTTGTTTTTTAGTAGATACAAACAAAATCTTTTTGCCTGAACGAGCTATTTGTTTGATAGCATTACTGGCTTCGTCAATTTTTGTAACGGTTTTATGAAGATCAATGATATGAATACCATTCTTTTCCATAAAAATATAGGGAGCCATATTAGGGTTCCATTTTCTTTTTAGATGCCCAAAATGCGCACCTGCTTCTAATAATTGATCAAAATTTACTTTTGTCATCTTAATGTTTTTAATGTTTACTTTCTTTATTTTTTTTAAGCAACTGCAAAGTAGTTTCGTTTTAACGAAAGTCTTTGCAATTTAGATACTAAACAATTATCTATGCTTTGTATGCTACTGCTAACGTTTACTAAATTGAAATCTTTTACGTGCTTTAGGACGACCCGGTTTCTTTCTTTCAACCATACGTGGATCTCTTCTTAATAAGCCTTCTGCTTTTAAATCATGTCTATAATCAGTATTGATTTCACATAGAGCTTTTGAAATTGCCAATCGTAAGGCTTCGGCTTGTCCGGTGATTCCTCCGCCGGTGAGATTAACTTTTACATCGTATTTATTTTCCATTTTTGAAATAACAAAAGCTTGATTTACGACATATTGAAGCGTTCCGGTTGGGAAGTATTCTTTATAATCACGACCATTAACTGTAATATTGCCATTACCGGGTTTCATATATATACGGGCAATGGCTGTTTTTCTTCTACCTGATGTATTTATTGTATCCATATTTATTTAATGTCTTTAATATTGATTTGTTTAGGCTTTTGAGCTTCTTGTTTATGCTCATTACCAACATAAACATACAAATTTCTAAATAACTCACTACCTAATTTATTTTTAGGGAGCATTCCTTTTACTGCATGTTCAACTATTGCAATAGGTTTTTTTTGAAACAATTCCTTTGGAGTGGCAAAACGTTGTCCGCCGGGATATCCTGTATGACGTACGTAAACTTTATCGGTTAATTTTTTACCGGTAAAACGTACCTTATCCGCATTGATAATAATGACATTATCTCCACAATCTACATGAGGAGTAAAATTTGTCTTATATTTTCCTCTTAAAAATTTAGCTGTGATAGAAGCCAAACGACCAACTATTTCGCCTTCTGCATCAATCAATAGCCATTCTTTTTCAACTGTCGTTTTTTTAGCCGAAACAGTTTTATAACTTAATGTATCCATTCTTTTTTATTCTAATTATTTTTAAATTTTCTTTAACAAACAAATATTTCACCTTCTCTGTTTGTGGATAAAAATCGGACTTTTTCGAGCGTGCAAAATTACAATTTTTTTTTATATAATCATATTTTTAAACACATTTAATTTTAATCTTTATTTTATTGATTAACAATGTTTTTTTTATTTTAAAAATAATTATTGTCAACAAATATATGTTTATAAGTGATTTTTTCTCATCATTTATGAATGAAGTTATACTTTTTAATAATTAATAAAAACTTCTTATTAAAAGCCTAATTATAAATATCAATTATAATTTATAATACAACTATGGCTCCTCGATAGGTATACTTGATACCATTAATTTCTATAATTAAGATATAGTTGAAAACATTATCATGCGCAAGTTTTCCATTAGCAGCTGTACCATACCATTTAAAATTAATATCATTTGATGAATACACTTTATTACCCCAACGATCATAAATTGATAAATCAATTTTAGTTACTTTATAAGAATCCGGGAATTTCAATTCAAAACAATCGTTATTTCCATTTTTATCCGATGGAGTAATTGCAGTTGGAATAAATAAATTAATTTCACAAGGATCAATTATATAAAAATCAGCTACTTCACATCCTTTTTCTGAAGCTTTTACATAATATGTGCCGGGATTTTGTACTTCAATTTCAGAAGTTGTTTCGCCAGTACGCCATACTACGTCAGATGCATTTGTTTTAGCTACTAAGGTTGTCTGTCTATTATCACAGAAATCATATAAACTTTCAATTCTTACATATAAATCAGTTAAATTGAAAATCTCAATAGTATCCGAATTAAAGCAATGATATTCATTTTCTACTTTTACAAAATAGGTTCCTTCTTTTCTAACTGTTAGCGTTTGTGAAATACTTCCAGTGTTCCACAAGTATGATGTATAACCTGCTCCCGGATCTAAATCAATAGGGAACATACTATCATTACAAACCGAAATATCGTTACCTAAATATATTTCCGGAGTTGGATTAACTGTTAACTGAAGAATTGTAACACTATCACATCCATTGAAATTATTATTACGATTTGTATCATAAACGATATATGCTTTATTTTTGAATACCGTTATTACATTAAACCCATTCCCAATATATCGTTCTCCAGCACAAATAGCAGCGTTAATTACAACAGAATCTACAGGAAGGACTTTTAATTGCAATGTTATAATACTATCACATCCAATGATATTTGATTTACGAAGTGTATCATAGATAAAATATGATTTTGTTGAATAAACGGAATTTATATCAAAATCATGTTTTTTATAGAAAGATCCTGCACAGATTGTATCGGAGAAAGAGATTGAATCAACTGGTAATACATTTAATACTAATGTAATAACACTATCACATCCATAAATATTATTAGTTCTAATTGTATCATATATTATATAACTAATTGTTCTATAATCAGTAGAAATATTAAAATTATTATCCGTATAAACACTTCCGGCACATGTATTTGCTGAAATGTTCGTAGTATCTGCTATAAAGACATTTAATAATAATGTTGTTATGCTATCGCAACCATTTATATTTATAGTACGAATGGTATCATATAATATATAATTTGTAGCTGAATATGTCGTAGGAATAGTAAAGTTATTTTCCGTATACGTACTTCCTGCACAAATACTTGCCGTTAATTTTATGGAATCTACCGGCATAACGGTCAAGGTAATCGTTGTGATGCTGTCGCAACCATTGATGTTGGTTCCGGTATTTGTATCCAAAA
>CAYZQG010000089.1:0-6947 GCA_964480685.1 uncultured Lentimicrobiaceae bacterium | reverse complement strand
CCGATGGTACGGTATCCAATAAAGTAACCTTTGAAAACGGATTACGACAAGGGAAAGAATATGTCTATTATCCCAATGGAAAATTATTTGAAGAAGTTGATAACCTTGATAATGATTATCACGGCATGTATAGGCGATGGGATGTGAACGGAAAACTTATCGCAGAAATGGATTTTCTTTATGGTTATTTACATGGGAAATCTAAATCATATATTGAAAATGGAAACATTTCTCAACAAGTCGATTATATATACGGTTTATTAAACGGAGAGGTAAAACGATATGATAAAAACGGAAAACTTATCTTGGAACAACAGTGGTATTATGGAAATAGATTGAAATAAATTCACAAAAATTATAAATTTAATAAATAAGCAAGATGAAAAAATTGTGTGTAGTAGTATTTTTTTATTGTATTTCACAAAGTGTTACCGCCCAAATAGGCGTGGGTTTAAAAAATTATCGCTTTAAGGAAACGCCTATTGTTTCTCAGCAAGAAGATACCCTTTATAAAAAAGATGGGTTAGTTGCTTTGTATTATGGACGTGTGTTGGATTATCGTAATGAAGATGAAGGCGTTGAATTGTGGGAATGCTATCACCTCATATTAAAAGTATATGATTATGATAAAATGGAGAAGTATAAAAAACTCTATATTCCGACTTCAAACGAAGAAAATATTATCAACTGCCAAGCACGTTGTATTAAGAAAAACGGCGAAATTATCCAATTAACGAAAAAAGATATAACCGAAATAGTGGAAGATAACGACACAAATAAATATCTCGTTTTAACTTCTGCCGAAACCGAAGATATAATGGAATTCTTTTATGTCGTGCGAAAAACATCTGTTATGGAAAGCAGTAGTTATTATTTCCCGGGTAATTTCCCTATTAAAAAAGCTGAATTCACCATGATAATGCCCGATTATTTAAAAGCCGAATTCTCTTTATACAATATAGCAAGCACACTTATTGATACCGTTTTCTCTAAAAAAGATACGCGCTATTCGTATGTAACGGCTGAAAATCTTCCTAAAATCAGTGATGAAGATGAAACCTTTGTTGATGCCTATGAACCCAGAATTGAATTTGTAATTGCTTATAATTACACGAGAGGGAATGGACGGTTAAATACAATAAGTAGTTATTCATCCAGTTTGTATGATGTTATTGCTGTGTTGGAAAAAGAAGAATTATCACTGATAAAAAAGTTTGCCTCTAAAATTCCTATCAATAAAAAAATGACAACTACCGAAAAAATACAAACCATTGAAAATTATGTTAAAAAACAAATTGTCTACATTGATTTTAACGGTACTTTTCTTTCCGATCTTACTTTTGCCCTTAAGGTCAATATGACAAATACCTTGGGTATGGCAAAAATCTATTATTATCTATTTAAATATTATAAAATTGAAAATCAAGTAGTGTTTACAACCAATAAAACGAATAAAGCATTTGATAAAAAATTTGAAGGTCCTAATTTCCTTCAGGAAATTATGTTTTATTTTCCGGAGATCAAACAATTCGTAGCTCCCGATTTTAAAATTACGCGTTTAGGTTTGACACCCTCCGTATTATCGGGTCAAGAAGCAATTTTTTTTGAAACGGTTACGGTAGGGAAACTCACTTCGTTTGTTCCTTCTTATAAATTAATACCTGTTTTACCCAAAGAAACAAGCGGTGATACATTGATGGTCAAAGTACGTGTTGATAAAGATAAAAAAATAGTAAAAGGACATGTTCACCGTGTAATGACCGGATATTTCAGTGCTTACGTTCAGAATAGTATTTCTACCATGGAAGACGAAGAAAAAGAAGAAATATTGGATCATTATTTAGGATTAGGAACCGAAAGTATTACCTTGGAAAATGTTGAACTCACAAATACGAACCCCGAAGATATTAATATGCGTCCGCTCATTATGGATGCCGATTTAATAGATTATTATTTACCTAAATTCGAGGGAGATAAAATCATCGTAACCGTCGGTGCTTTGATAGGTAAACAAAAAGAATTTAAACAAGAGAGAAAACGTGTACTTCCTATAGAAAGGGTTTATAAATCGCATTATTACAGAACCATTGTGTGTGATATACCCGAAGGTTATGTGTGTACCAATTACGACAAAATAACTTCGGCAGTTTATGATACCGACAATGCGTCGAATGCGAATGCTGCATTCATTGTTCATGTAAAAAAAGAAGGCAATACAATTGTAATTGTCTGTGAAGAATATTATGATATTTTATATTATCCGGCGGAAGATTATCAGAAAAATGCAAAAGTTGTCAATGCAGCTGCCGCTTTTAATCATGTAGCATTGATTTTTGAAAAACAATAAAACTTAATCCATTAAATAAAATGTATATGATGAAGAAAATTTGTTTATTCATACTTCAAATAGGTCTTTTTTATGGTAGTTTTTCCCAAACTCCCGCCAAATATTGGGTGCAATTTAAAGATAAAAACAACAGCGAGTTTGCTATTGATCGTCCGAATGAATTCCTCTCTCCGCGAGCTATCGAAAAAAGACAGCGTTTTCATATTCCGTTAAGCGAACAAGACCTTCCGGTTAATAAAACCTATATTCAACAAGTGTTGAGTTTGGATACAAATATGATTTTGTTTACACAATCCAAATGGTTAAACGGGATTACCGTTTATGCCCAAGATAAAAGTGTTTTAGATAAAATCAAAGCATTGCCTTGTGTTGCATTTGCCGAAATAAATTGTCCTTTAAAAACGAAAGATAGTGCTTATACGTCGGTGTTTCGCTATGTTCCGAAAGGAGAACCGACTTATTTTCAACAATCGGATACAATGAAAGATTTTTTATATGGTAAATCTGCCGGTCAAATTAAAATCAACAATACACATTGGTTGCATCGCTTGGGATATAACGGGAAAGACGTTTATCTTATGATTTTGGATGGGGGATTTCATAATGTAGATTCCATTCGGCATTTTGAAACTTTGCGTTCGGAAAATCGCTTGCTGGGTGCCCGTAATTTTGTCAGTCCTTCGGTTGACCCGATGCGTAAACATAGTCATGGAACGTATGTGCTTTCGTGCATTGCCTCCGATGTGCCCGGCGAATTGGTGGGAAGCGGTCCGAAAGTGTTGGTTTTTTTAGCGCAAACAGAAACCGATATGTATGAAAATAAAATTGAAGAAGATAATTGGGTCGCCGGTCTCGAATGGGCTGACAGTTTGGGTTGCGATGTGTTGAATTCATCGTTGGGATATACCAAGTTTGATGATTCCTTCCAACCCAGAACCAATGCCGATCTCACCGGTAAAGTAAGTAGGGCTTCACAAGCAGCATCCATTGCGGCAAGTAAAGGCATTATTGTTTGCAACAGCATTGGTAATTCGGGAAGAGACGATTGGAAATTGATGGGTTGCCCTGCCGATGCTTCCGATATTTTAGCTGTTGGCGGTGTTAATGTAAAAGGTGAAAGAGCTTACTTCAGTTCGTACGGACCAACAGCCGACGGACGTGTTAAACCCGACGCGTGTGCTGTTGGTAGTTCTACCTACGTAGCAAATCCTTTTGGAAAGACCTTAGCTGCTGACGGAACTTCGTTTTCATCGCCTATGTTGGCAGGTATGGTTTGTTGTTTACGTCAAGCTTTTCCCGATAAAACTACCTTCGAAATTATGGACGCCATTCGGCAAAGCGGCAGCCAAGCCGATAAACCCGATAAAGACTTGGGATATGGAATTACCGATTTCTTTAAAGCGTATAATCTTTTGCTTTCGCCCGAAAAAACCTTTGATAAGGCTAATAATTTAATGACGGAAGTTTCTGTTAATACCTTTATTTATGCCTATAAACCGATAGTTATTACCGTTCATTCTCAACTGAAAACCACCTGTACGCTTACTGTGAAAATGCGAAACGGCGATGCCTTGGAACCCAAACAAATTAAAATTCATAAAGGGAAAAATGTAATTAAAATTAAAGCTTTACCTTTGTTGAATAATGCCGAATACGGGTTTGTGGATGTTACCCTTAGCAACGACCTGATTCATTATCATTATGTAATTGGTGTGGAAGAAAAAATGGTAGAAATTGCTCCGGCTGAAAAAAACCAGAAAGAAAAGGATTGAAAACCTGTGCTATGAAATAATGCATAGGGGAAAATAGGGTGGATGGGAAACGGATTTAATTAAAAAACCATCCACTTTTTTTGTTGCGAGTAGTGAGTGTTGTAAAAGTTGCTCGATTATAAGCGTTTCTCGTAATTTCAAATGATTTTCTGATTCCGAATAATAGTTACTCGGGGTTTGAATATTAATTTCTGTGTTTAATCTTGAAATCAATGATTTATTACCATGAAATATAATCTGTCAACTATATTTTTAAAAGAAAAAAAATAATTAAAATTTGTTTTTTGAATTGTTTTTTTTTATATTTTTGTAAAAATAAAAAATCAATATTGTAGCTTAGTAAATAGAGCGTTGAATTGGAAATTTGCAGGTAAGTGGTTTAATTTCATTTAGTTCTACTTAAAAAAATATAGTTATAATTATTATTTGTCGTATAATGTTTTTTTATTTTAGAGAATAATGATAAAAAATTATTAAATAATTGTAAATAAACAAGTTTTTAAAAAAAAGTAAAATTCAAATAAAATCATTTAATTTTTATAACTTTATTAAAATATTTAAAAATGGGAAAAAGTATTAAGATTTTCAGTTTAATCATCTTCTTAACAGCAATGTCATTAACATCGTTTAGTCAAAAATGTAGATATGACTATCAAAAAACAGACCCGATTTCCGGTGCCATGACAAGAGGAAAAACTTTTATTGTTAATTTATGGTGGCAATTAGGATTTAATCAGAATGGTGACAACTATTTTGTTAATATGGTTGCTGTTTTGGATGGGAATGTTAGAGTTATTGGATTACAAGGAGATTCAATAACATTTAAGCTTGCCGATAATAAATTGGTTTCAATTTATGCAAAGGAAGAATATGTTCCTACGGCTCAAGCGACTCAAACCGGTGTAATTAGTCGTTATATTGCTACTTATAATGTTTCAAAAGAAACAATGGAAGAATTAGCTTCTTCTCCCATAGTTTTTATGAGAATGCATATAGGAACATTAACTTATGATAAAAAGTGTTCTGAAAATGAGGGAGAAAGATTTCAAAGAATGATAAATTGTATGCTAATGCCTTAAAATAAAAAGAAAACTTTTTTTCTTTTACTATTATTAATAGTTTCATGTAATATTAAGACCCTTGTGGTAGTGAATTTAGTCGTGTATCAAATTAGGGCATAGACTCACCTCTCTAATTCTCCCCAAGTGGGGAGAATTCCGAAGGCGAGAGGCTTACATTAACCAAACATTTTTTTTTAACCGATATAAAATAATTATACTTTTGCATTAATATAAACTTAAAAAAATAAAAATGAAAAACAAAAGTAAATTTTTAGGATTATCCTTATTCGTTTTCGGACTATGTTTATTATTTATGATTAGTTGTGAAAAGATTCCTGTATTATCCACAACAGAGGTAAGCGATATAACCTCATCAACAGCTATGTCGGGAGGAAACATAACTGATGATCATGATTTATCCGTAACAGCACACGGTGTATGTTGGAGTACCAGCCAAACCCCGACTATTGCCGATAATAAAACTGCAGATGGCACAGGAACAGGTAATTTTACAAGTGCTATGACAGGGTTAACGGCCAATACAATCTATTTTGTAAGAGCTTACGCCACAAACAGTGCAGGAACCGGGTATGGCAATATTATATCTTTTACTACCAAAGAAGGTGTAATTTATGGCAGTTTTACTGATTCACGTGATGGCTATGTTTACAAAACAGTTAAAATAGGCAATCAAGTTTGGATGGCCGAAAACTTGCGTTATTTGCCAAGCGTGGTTGGTCCGGAAATAGAATCAGAAACAACTCCATATTATTATGTTTATGATTATAATGGTACAAATGTTAGTGAAGCAAAGACAACAGATAATTTTAGTACTTACGGTGTATTATACAATTGGACTGCAGCATGTAGTTCATGCCCTTCGGGTTGGCATTTACCAAGCGATGCAGAATGGGCGGAATTAGGTGAATATTTGGGTGGAAATGAAGTTGCAGGTGCTAAACTAAAAGAAACCGGCACAACACACTGGCAAAGTCCTAACCAAGGAGCAACCAACGCAAGCGGTTTTACAGCTCTTCCGGGTGGTATCCGTCTCGATTATGGTTCATTCTACTTTATTGGAAACGACGGTGCCTGGTGGAGTTCTACAGAGCTCGATGCTAATTACGCCTTCAGCCGGCTTCTGAATTACGATAACTACCATCTGGTCAATAATTACGACTACAAGGTTGATGGGTTTTCTATCCGTTGCGTAAAGGATTAAATGAGGTAGAAAGTGGAAAGTTTATAAAGTAAAAAGCTGTCAGCTGTCAGTTTTTTTTCGGAACGAAAAAACCGTCTTTAGTCTTTTGACCTTAGACATTAAAAAAAAGTTTACTTTTGCATTATTATAAACTTAAAAAAATAAAAATGAAAATAAAAATTAGATTTTGGATGCCGGCAATACTATTTGCTTTATCCTCAGTTTTTTTAACTAATTGCAAAGAAGATGCAACTATTCCGGTAGTCAGTACCAACGAAGCGACAGTAGTAACCGACACCACAGCTACAAGTGGAGGAGTCATAAGCGCTGATGGTGGAGCAACCGTAACAGCACGCGGTGTATGTTGGAGTACAAGCCAAACCCCAACTATTGCCGATAATAAAACTTCAGATGGTACCGGAGCAGGTAGTTTTACAAGTGCTATTAGCGGATTAACAGCCAATACGACTTATTATGTAAGAGCTTATGCCACAAACAGTGCAGGAACCGGCTATGGTAGTGCCATGTCGTTTACAACACTTGATATTGTATTTAATCCAAATATC
>CAYZQG010000088.1:0-6959 GCA_964480685.1 uncultured Lentimicrobiaceae bacterium | reverse complement strand
CGGTGTTAGATGTTATTCATTTATGTAAAGGCATCTACTTCCTGAAAATCGAAACAGAAACCGGTACGGTAACTAAACGGTTTGTGAAGGAATAGAAAAAATTAAAACCCTATAATTGTAAACTCGGTTCTACGGTTTAAAGCTCTGCCGGCATCGGTATCGTTTGTGCTTATGGGTTGATCAAAGCCATATCCTTTATAAGCAAGTCTATTCGGGTCTATCCCCTTGCTAACCAAATAATCATAAACCGCCTTGGCTCTATTTTCGGATAAAACCAGGTTATGTTCTCTTGAACCCACATTGTCGGTATGACCGGCAATTTCGATTTTCATGCTTGCATTATTTTTCAGTAGAAGTAATAAATTGTTCAATTCCACTTCCGATTCGGGTTTCAAATCCCATTTATCGGTATCGAAAAATATATTTTTAAGCACCATGCTTTCGCCCAATTCGATACGTTTCAGATAAATATCTTTCACGAAAGGCTCGATATTACTGTAATTACCTTGTAATTCAAAGTTTTCGGAATAGAATAAATAATTATCCCGTTCGGCATGAAGGGCATACATACTATTGGTTGGAATACAAATCAGAAATTCTCCCGTTTTAGGGTCGGAAGTAGAAGCTACCATGGTTTGACCGGTTTTAAGGTCAATTACTTTAAACGAAGCTTCTAAAGGAAATTTATCGCTAGCATCAAAAATACGACCTTTCATGTAGGTAACGGCTCTGGGTTGCAATTCGCGAGGTAGTTCAAACCAGTAAAGGTCTTCATTTCCATAGCCTCCGGGTCTGTTGGAAGAGAAAAAGGCTTTATTTCCTCTTGCATTTACAAACAAACTAATTTCATCGTCCATGGTATTAATTGGATAGCCCATATTAACAGGCGTTTCCCACGTATAATCAGGTTTGAAATTACTATAAAAAATATCTTTCCCTCCCATTCCCTTATGTCCGTTGGAAGAAAAATAAAGGGTCATTCCGTTAGGGTGCATAAAAGGATAGTCCTCATCGCCGGGCGTATTAATGGTAGTGCCTAAATTTTTGGGGGTTGTAAAAACACCTTCATCCAACATCGTCGTGTACCAAAGATCATAACCACCTACTCCACCGGGTTTGCCGGAAGTAAAGATAATGGTTATTCCGTCTGCCAAAAAGCTGGGTTGAGATTCCCAATATTCGGTATTCACCGAAGGTCCGAAATTTTTAGGTTTTGTCCATACATCCCCTATTCGTTTCGACCAGTAAAGATCACAGCTACCATAGCCGCCATCCCGTTCGCAAGCAGTAAAAATCAAATATTTACCATCAGGCGAAATAGATTGACCTCCTTCGTTATAATGCGTATTGATAAAATCGAAGGCTTCTCTGGGCTGCCATTTACCATCCACATTTCGACTAAAATACATATCTTCTTCTTCATAACATTTTTGACAAATCGTATATTGATCTTTCGGGCGACGAAGGGTAAACACAATGCGGGATTCATCCAACGTTAAACTGGGTAAATATTCAAAATAGGTTGAATTAATATTTTCTCCCATATTTTGAGGTTGAATATGCAATGAATCGATCATTAATTGTCGGCGAAATAAACAAAGATTATAATTATCTTTTACTGCGGGAGCTAAATCTTTTTTTTCGGCAGCGGCACGTTTAAAATATTCTTCAAAACGGGCTATGGCTTTATCCACTTCTCCACATCGCATATATTCATTAGCCACAAAATAATACAGTTTGTAATTAAAATCGGGATCTATTTCCAAGGCTTTTTGAAAATAGAAGCACGACCTTTCGCAATGATGTAAAAAGGAATAAGCATCTGCCAACATAATATAGGCTTCGGTAAATTTTTCATCTATTTTAACCGCTGTTTCAGCATATTGGATTACTTTATTAAAGTCGTGTTTCGACATGGCTTTTTCGCCTTTATAATAATATGTTATAGCTTTTTTATTTGTAGAAGAGCGTACGTTTTGTGAAACAAGCTGCAAAGGAATTATAAAAAGAAAGGCTGAAAACAGAAAAACAACGGTAATAAAACGTGTATGAAAATTCATAGTTATCTTACTTTTGAATAATTATTTTTTGAACGGCATTGATTTTTTTCCCCTGAATTTTAACGATATATATTCCATTTTGAAAGGACGAAAAATCAAATTGCTGTCCATCATGTATCATTGTCGATTCCATCAATTTTTTCCCATCTAAAGCATAAACAGTGGCTTTAATTACTTCGTCTTGAGGTATATTTTTCAAAGAAACGGTAAGCATTGCATTCGTTGGATTAGGATACATACTTACTTTAAAATCACCGTTTACAGAATTGTGTTCAACAATTGAAGTTGTTGTATCAATGCAAAAGCGAATGCTATCGCTGTATTCAAATTCAATTCCGCTTAATATTGTCTTGCTGTTTAGATAAATATAAAAATATCCGGCTCCAACACCCTCGCTTCCGTTTAAGCCGTTCGTATCGTAAATCACAAAGTCATAACAGCCTGTATCTAAGCATATAGTGTCGTTATAGGAAGTGAGAATAGCCAAATTAGATGGATTTTGAGCAATAATATTACCGTTAATATCTTTTAACACCCACGTTGTTTGCTCGGGATAGATATCCGTTTTAATATTTATTATACATGAAATACCTTTTTGATAGTTGAAATTGCTTGAAACGGTATCATTTATTCTATTTTCATCGGCATGTTGATTTGGGTTTGACGACCAAATTGTCAATGTATAATTTCCATCGGCAACATTCATAGCAGGCAAGGTAATTTCTTGCGTACTTGTAAACGGCAAAACACCGGTCCAATCAAAATAAGAAACCGAATTATTCATTTGAAGATAAATTCTAAGTTGAGTAAGCGTATCGGAACCTAAATTTTCGATACGGATTACAGGATGAATATAATTCTGACAAAGGTTACCATTTGGATAAATTAGAGCATTAACTGCAACATCAAATTGATGTTTCGCAATACACGGATCGTAACCCGATAAAGTTGTTACCCCCGTATTTAACGGATCAAGCCAATCTTTCAAACGTTTATACGATTCCGAATTATTATCATTCGTCCATGAATACGAAAATTTACCAAACAAATCATAGCCATCCAACTCATTACAAGAGGCTGTTCCTCCTTCTAATTGACCAATAACTAATTTGTTGGAATTAAATAAAGGAGCCCCTGAAGAGCCGCCTTCGGTAGAGCCTTTATTCCAACTTGTTACTTTCCAATGCGTATCACTCGTATATTCATCGTAATTGCTGCTTTCTAAGGTTGAATTACAAATGGATATTTTTTTGTAATCTCCGGAAGGATGATGAATACATAGTGCTGAATTTGCAGGTGTATTAATACGATTCCAGCCCGCATAATACGGATTAAAAGCAATGGGGGGAATAGCGCTAAGTTGCAGCAAAGCAAAATCGGATTTATCGCCATCGGCAATCAACGTGCAACCACTTACAGAAAAACCTGTTTTTCCATTGGTACCATCACAATTTTGTGATTCATAGCCAAATACAAAAACAAATGTTGATGGAGTTTTGTTTTTTAAGCAATGTTGAGCCGTGAGAAAATAAGGCTTTTCATCGTTGGCTGTATTATTGATGAGGGTTCCAGTACAGAGCGCATAAGAACCGTTTAAAATCAAAGCAACTGATCGTTTAATAGTTTGATAGGGTGCACCTTCCACGCAATTGATATTAATATGGCACGAACCTGAAGAACCGTAAACTCCTCCCTTAAAGAAAAAATCTTTATACCCGTGAACTACCGTTGAAAGATGAATTTCGCCTTGTCCTTTTACCTCTTTAGGTTCATAATATTCAATAATTATTTCATCACCGGGCAATAAGGTAGTGGGAAATAGTTTATCGGGTAAATTATTTTTACTTGTAAAAGCTCCAATAACATATTTTTTATCTTTCGTATAAATAAACAAATTGGAAGTTTCCGGGAGATAAAATCTATTAAAAATCAAATTAATGGAATAAGCATCCGGCGATGAAATACCTAAACGCCAAATACGGTCTCCATTAGAGAGTGGTGTCCATACACCCGAGTTAAATAAATTAAAATCGACATCAAACTCTTTTCCAAAAACAAAACCTTCAGACTTCTCCACGTTTTCATTTTCCTCATTAAGTAATATTTGATTATCTAACACAGGCATTTGCATGAAAAGAATGTCATCCGATATGCGATAATCTTGAAAACTATAGGGACGTCCACCTACACTTATTTGAGCTTCACTTTGAAATAGTATCCCCAATAATAATATAGGGAAAAAAAGTAGAATTAATTTTTTCTCTGTATGAATCATCTTTAAATATTGAAAATGTTTATTTATTTTTAAGTACGAAAATCATGAAAGCAAAAATACTAAATATTATAATAAATAATTAACTTTTTAACGTAAATAAATGATTATATTTAGTTAAAAAATCCTGATTCAAAACTTCTTTTGACCGCTCATAAGCTAATTTAAACAATGCCAACCCTTTACGAACATCATAAATAGAATAATCCGATAATTCGGCAGGTTCAATATACACATCACATTGATTAGCTTTTTCCCATCCATGTGATTCATAAACTAACGTAATGGTACGCTCAATATTTTGTTTTATCGTTTTGATTTTTTCTTGTTTCTTAAAAGGATGTAAATGAAATCCGATCACTAATTCGCATTCATTTCTTATTTGTTCAACCGGAAAATTATCAAACAAACCACCATCCACATAATATTCTCCATCAATAACAATTGGATTAAATAAAATAGGAATACTGGCAGAAGCCAAAATTTTTTCCAATAAATTTCCCGATTTAAAGTACACTACTTTTCCATACGTTAAATTAGAACTGGAGACTATTAAAGGGATTTTTAATTCTTCAAAAGTTTTAGCATGAAGTAATGATTTTAATTTTCTTTTAAGATTATCGCTTTTCATTAAGCTTATCTTATTAAGATTAGGAGAAATCAAATCAAGGAAAGTATCATTTTTAAATAAAGCCAACATCTCATTTGGACTATAACCATCAGCATATAAAGATCCTACAATAGCTCCCACACTTGCACCCGCAATAATATCGGGTTTCAGTCCTATTTCAAGCATTGCTTGTAAAAAACCCAAATGCGCAAAACCTTTTGCTCCGCCACCACTGAGTACCACACCAATTTTATATTTTTTTTCGTCCATTTATGCTCTAAATTATGAAATATCTTTACATTACACTTTAAAATACAAAAAATTAGCATAAATGTTCAATAAATAAATTAAAAAATATAGTATTGTAAATTTTCATTTCATCTTGATAAAATTAATAATAATGATATTTTTGTATTTATATAGATTAAGATATTCAACAAGAAGCATGATACTATTTATAGACAGTGTATTCAATTCATTTACATTCTTATGTGTGTATTTTATCGGAATAAACGGCATAGGTTCTTTTTTATTTATTTTCGACAAAATGAGCTCAATTAAACATGCACATAGAGTAAAAGAGAACCATTTACATTTTATTGAATTATGCGGTGGTATTTTTTCTATGTTTTTATTGATTTTTATTATTCGTCATAAGTCAAAAAAAATGTCGTATTATAGTGTTAGTATACTTATTTTAATGCTATGGTTGGTGGCATTATTCTTCCTTTATTGGAACTTTTCTTATGTGTTTTATGATTAAAAAACATCAAATCATTCAAGCATCCTATTTATCTATCTATAATTCAATTATATACTACAATAAAATGATTTTTTTTATATTTTATTAAAACAATGAATTTATATCAAAAAAAAATCTACTTTTGCAACGACAATTCAAAAACCTCATTATAAAAATTTTCATGTCATTTATGGCAAAAAATACATGCACTAAAGCGTTTTAATTTACATGTATAAAAATTAATAAAAATTTGTATACCAACCAAGACACAAGTTCTTGATTTTAAAGATTTTAAAAAATCTTTTCGTCAATTACGTAATTTAAAAAAAAGAATATATATATAATTTATGAGTTTAAACATTAAAAGACTTAATAATAGCATTATTTAAATAAAATATATGAAAAAAGTAAGTAAGACAGAGCTTCCATCCGAAGAGACACAAGTGACGAGTGTAACCGAAAACAAAGTAAAAAGGAAATATACCAAAGCAAAAGATAAAGAAGAAAAACCTGTTGAAGTAGCATTACTTCAGGAACAACCCACCAACGATTCTTTTGTAAACGATGAAACACAACCGGAAAAGAAAAAGCGTAAGCGATTAACAATACAAGCTGTTCCCATTCAAGAAAACGAAACAAATACAGCATTTACACTTGCTATTACCGACAATGCTCCAGACTACGAAAGAAACAAAGAAAAACAAGTTTTATCCGAAGAATCAAAAACAATACTTTTCGAAACAAAAGAAGATAAAACCATAAAGCCCAACGTTCCCCCACTTCCATTTTACTTTATCCCGAAGAACATTGAATTTTTAGGCAATGTTGTAGGTGAAGGCGTGTTGGAAGTATCAAACGACGGTTTTGGTTTTTTGCGTTCGTCCGACTACAATTACTTAAACTCTCCCGATGATATTTATGTCTCCCAATCACAAATAAAATTATTCGGATTAAAAACCGGAGATATTGTGCAAGGGATGATACGTCCACCCAAAGACGGGGAAAAATTTTTCCCGCTTTTAAAAGTTGACCTCATCAACGGAAAAACACCCGAAGCCGTTCGCGACCGTATTCCCTTTGATTTTTTAACTCCACTTTTTCCGGATGAAAAAATTAGATTAACCGGACACCCCGGCTCAAGCATCTCAACCCGTATCATTGATTTATTTGCTCCTATCGGAAAAGGTCAACGCGGATTGATTGTTGCTCAACCAAAAACAGGTAAAACCGTATTACTCAAAGAAATCGCGAATGCTATTGCTTACAATAATCCCG
>CAYZQG010000087.1:0-7092 GCA_964480685.1 uncultured Lentimicrobiaceae bacterium | reverse complement strand
TTAAATTTATAAATTAGGTTTATATATAATGTGTTTTGGCTCCTGAAAGGGAGCCTTTTTTTAAAATAATACATTATTTAATGTTTTATTAAAAATAAAATTGTATTTTTGCAGTTCAAATTATCGGGTTTAAATAACTCCTGGTTCTGTTCCGGAGCTCTTTTTCACCCCGACTTTTTTAAAGAAAAAATGTATAAAAAAAAGGGACTTTTAAAATCCCTTTTTTTAATTATAAAACCGAAGTATTATTCTGTTTTTTCGCCACCTGCGATGGCCGTGTCTACATTACGGGAGGATAATACGGATACCAAAATTTTAGAAGGAATATCCATAATTTCAATATTATCCACTTTAACATCCGATACTTTGATGGAGTCTAAAATATTCAGGTTTCCAATATTTAACTTGATGTTTTCAGGAATATGATGTATTAAACCTTTAACTTTAATTTTTCGGGCTTTTTTTGATAATTTTCCGCCTTGAAGTACTCCGGGGGAGCTGCCTTCAATTACAAGGGGTATTTCAATTGTGATAGGTTTTCCGTCAATAACTTCTAAGAAGTCAACATGCAATAATTTTCCCGTAACAGGATGAAATTGTGTTTCTTGCATGATAGCATTGTGTTTTTCATTGCCGATGGTTAATTCAACATAGTTTACTTCGGGAGAATAAATAAGTTTGTCCATCGTTTTTTCTTCAATCAACAAGTGTTTTTGTTGTGCAGCACCGTAAATTACACAAGGAGTTAATCCTTGTACTCTTTGAGCTTTTGCATCTTTCTTCCCTACGTTCTCTCTTAAAGAACCGCTAATAGATACTGATTTCATTTTTAGTAAATTAAATTATTTATTTAAAATTATTTTTAAGGCTGCAAAGATACCATTTTTTTTAATACGCCGATGTTATTTTCTGCATTTTATCGTTTGGTTTCTTTGATAGATTTGTCAATAAAGGCTAAAAATTCTTCTTTGCCTTTACCGGTTAGGGCTGATGTAACGAAATGCGGGGGTAGTTCTTCCCAAGTTTCACCGATTGTATCAAGGAATGCTTGTACGTTTTTCATGGTTTTCATATTGCTTTGTTTATCCGATTTAGTAAAAATAAGGATAAATGGAATTTGTTTTTCTCCTAAGGTCGCGATAAACGATAAATCGATTTTCTGTGGAAGTAGTCGGCTGTCAATTAATACATTTAAATAATATAAATTTTTTCGAAAGTCAATATAATCGAGTATCATTTTATCCCATTGTATTCTCAATTCTTTTGAACTTCTGGTATATCCATATCCGGGAAGATCAACTAAATACCAATTATCATTAATTAAATAGTGGTTAATTAATTGCGTTTTTCCGGGTTTAGAGGAGGTTTTAGCTAATTGCTGTCGGTTGGTGAGCATATTAATAAACGATGATTTGCCGACATTGGAGCGTCCGATGAACGCAAATTCCGGTAATTGGTTGTTAGGGCAAACTTTCCAATTAGGACTGCTTTTTACGAAAGAGGAGGTTTTTATAATCATTTAAATTTTTAAAAGATTTAGCGTTTAAGTGTCTGGCTATTTTTTCTTCGTAAATATCTTCAATTTTAATGAGAATCACGGTTTCTTCGGTGGCTCCAAATTCTTCATTGTCCGATGTGCCGAAGCATTGCATTGTGGAAGCAACTTTCATATAAATATTTACCAGTGGCGGAATTTTACATCCTATTTTATCTACTTCGTGTACAAGAGTTTTGTAATCATCCTTGAAATTGTCGGCAGGAAACAAATGTGTTAATTCCGCCTCATCATGGTATGATTTTAAAGGATTATATGCTTCCATTAAAAGTTCTCCTTTCGAAAAATGTTTTTTTAAGAAGAATAGGATTAAATCTCTTGCTAAAGGATTGTAATCTTTATACATAGTCATCTTTCCATATACGTATTTTATTTCGGGATGACTGTACAATACAGATCCTAATCCATCCCAAACATTGTCTAAGGCGAAAAATCCTTTACGTGAACGTGATGCTTGATATTGAGGTTGTACAAATGAACGACCTAATTCAATGGAGTATGGTAAATATTTCTCGATAAAATCATCCGAAAATTTGAATAATTTTGCTGTCGGACTATGAATGCCATTTTTATCAAAACGAATATCTTTTCCAAAAAGATACCGATAACTACTTATTATTTCTTTTTCTTTAGGATCCCAAACTACCAATTGTTGAAAAGGAGGATTGCTGATGTCAAATTCATCAATATCAATTGGGTTTCCTGTCCCACCTCCGGCATCTCTAAATGCAATTTCTCGCAGTCTCCCCAACTCCAACAGGGTATTGGGTGCATCGTAGCAATTAATGGAATAGATTAGATTGCCTCCATAATTAGTAGGGCAAAGTAACTTGTCATCAGTTAGTTCCGATTTAATCAGTCTTCGATGTATCCTTTTCAATATCTTTTCCACTTTATGCATATTTTACAATTACAATAGTATAAAAAAAATCAATATAAATCTTGTTTTAAAGTATAAACTATTTTTTTTATTTCATTGGCATGTTCATAATCACTTTTTTCTTTTGTAAATGTTTGATAGGAGATAGGTTTTCCAATAACAATTTTAAAATGTTTGTTTTTTTGGTGAAATAGTTCATCGGTTAAATATAGCATTTCAATATTAACTTTCAATCCGATTTTTTTTCTAAAATTAGCTAAGTTGTAAAAAAAATCGGAGTTCTTTCCGTCAAAATAAATAGGTATAATATCTCTTTTGTATTCTTTTGCTTTACTTACAAATGTCTTTTTCCATTCAAGGTCGACAATTTCTCCGTTTATTTTGCGGGAACATAATCCGGCAGGAAAGAAAATAATCATATTATCTTCTTGAAATGTTTCGTTTAATGCAACAGCTAAACGAGTGGTATTTTTACCGGTTTTATTAATAGGAACGGAAATGTTAACCAAATTGGGGACATTCATTAACAGGTCGTTCATGGTAACTTTTACTTTTTCTTTGTATTTTGAAAATACATGTGCTAAAATCAATCCGTCAAAACCTCCAAGCGGATGATTAGAAACAATGATATGATTGCCGCCTACGGGAATTCTTTCTTCGTGAATAACAGTAAAAGTTATGTTAAAATCGTGTATGTTTTTTTCGGCAAAATGGACTCCATTAATTCCTATAGCATTGTTTAGTATGTCGTTAATTTCATTTTCGTGCAATATTTTTCGCAAGTATTTTAGTATAAAACCGGGTAGAAAACGATGTAATGTTTTACTTTTATTATAGATTATTTTTTCTACATCTAATTGAACAGCTTGTTCCATATTTTAATACAATTTTTCGTTTATTTTTTCTAATATTTCCACTACTTCATTAACACTATTTGATGTTAAAAGTTTGATTCGATATGATTTAAAATTATCAATTCCTTTAAAATACGCTTTATAATGTTTTCTCATTTCGATTAATCCCGTATGTTCTCCTTTGTATTTCAACGAAAGGAAGAGATGCTTTTTGCAAATTTCAACACGTTCGTTGAGCGTTGGTTCTTGAATTTGTTTATTATCAAGTCGTTGATGACATTCTCTAAATATCCAGGGATTGCCAATGGCGGCTCTTCCTATCATGATCCCATCTACCTGATATTTTTCTTTCATCTGCCAAGCTTTTTCTGCCGATGTAATATCTCCGTTTCCAATTATCGGTATTTTTATAGTCGGATTGGCTTTCACTTCACCTATCAACGTCCAATCAGCTTCACCCTTGAAAAGTTGCATTTTAGTTCGCCCGTGAATACTTAAAGCTTGGATTCCTACATCTTGTAACATTTCAGATAGTTCTACAATACATTTTGTATCTTCGGTATATCCCAAACGGGTTTTAACGGTAACCGGCAGTTTTACTGCTTTGACAATTTCTTTGGTTATATCAACTAACAAGGGAATATTTTGCAGCATCCCTGAACCGGAGCCTTTTCCGGCAACTTTTTTTGCCGGACATCCCCAATTAATGTCAATAAAATCGGGTTGAAAGCTTTCGATTATACGTGCTGCTTCACACATAGTATCTTTATTGTTTCCGAAAAGCTGAATTCCAAAAGGTCTTTCTTCGGGAGAAAAAATCATTTTGCGTTTTGTCTTTTCAATATTTCGTATCAAAGCATCGGAAGCAACAAATTCACTGATAGTAATTTCCGCTCCCAATTCTTTGCAAATTGTTCGAAAAGACACATCGCTGACATCGTCCATCGGAGCGAGAAATAATTTAGTAGTGTCAAAAATAATATTGCCGACGGATAACATGTTTTTAACTGATTTGATAATAATTACCGATTCTTTTATAAAGGTAGTCTAACTGTTGTTTTAAACAGGTATGTTCGTTGTTTTTGAGTGTTGGGTCTTGTTGTAAAACTTTTATTGCCAAATCGCGACAATAGGAAATTAATTTTTCATCTTTTAAAATGTCAATTAATTTAAATTCAAGCATACCACTTTGTTTTGTTCCTGCCAAATCGCCAGGACCGCGTAATTTTAAATCGAAATTGGCAATTTCAAAACCGTCGTTGGTTTCGAGCATGGCTTGAATTCTTTTTTTGCTTTCATTGCTTAATTTATTTCCTGTCAACAATATACAAAATGACTGATTTCCACCTCTGCCAACGCGACCTCGTAATTGATGGAGTTGAGCCAAGCCGAATCTTTCGGCATTTTCTATCAACATAACCGTTGCATTGGGAATATCAACACCAACTTCGATCACGGTTGTAGCCAGCAACAAGTGTGTTTCGCCGGTGATAAATTTTCGCATGGCTTGTTCTTTTTCTTCCGAAGGCATTTTGCCGTGTAAATAGCTCACTTGATAGCGGGGTGGGGGAAAGTCGAGAAGAAAAGATGCGTACCCTTCCATTAAGTTTCGTAAATCCAATGCTTCCGATTCTTCTATTAAAGGAAAAACAACAAAAATTTGTCTTCCGATTTCAATTTGTTGTTTTAAAAATGTGAGCAATTTGTGTCGATTATGTTGGCTGTAATGATAGGTTACGATAGGTTTACGTCCTTGTGGTAATTCATCAATTACCGAAACGTCTAAATCGCCGTATACGGTCATGGCTAAGGTGCGTGGAATCGGTGTTGCCGTCATAACCAAAACATGAGGAGGATATTCATTCTTTTTCCATAATTGGGCTCGTTGGTCAACACCGAATCGGTGTTGTTCATCAATAATTACTAAACCTAATTGTTTGAAAACAACAGATTTTTCAATTAAAGCGTGGGTGCCGATCAGTATAGATATTTCTCCTTCCTGCAAATCATGCAGCAATAGTTTTCGTTTGGCATTTTTAGTTGTCCCTGTTAATAATTCAACTCGTATATTCATACCATTCAATAACTTAGAAATACTCTCATAATGTTGATTTGCTAATATTTCAGTAGGAGCCATCAAACAACATTGAAATCCGTTATCGATAGCAATCAACATAATGAGTAGCGAGGTTATGGTTTTTCCGCTTCCTACATCGCCTTGCAACAATCGGTTCATTTGTTTACCGGAAATAAAATCGGTTCGTATTTCTTTAATAACTCTTTTTTGAGCGTTAGTAAGTTCAAAAGGTAAGTGATTATAATAAAAATCGTGAAAATATTCTCCAACTTTGGGGAGCAAAAATCCTTTGCTTTTTGCCGAACGAATCTGTTTGTTTTGAATTAAATGCAATTGAGTAAAAAACATTTCTTCAAATTTCAGTCGTTGTTGTGCAAATTTAAGTAATTCTTGACTTTGTGGAAAGTGAATATTAAAAAGTGCCGATTTTCGATCTATTAATTTTAATTTGTTTGTCAAATATAAGGGTAAATTTTCTTCAATTTCGGTGATGGAATTGGAGAATAATTGATACATTAGTCGGCTTATACCTCTACTATCTAATCCATTACGTTTCATTATTTCGGAAGTGTTGTAAAATGGTTGAAAGGGGATTGGAATAGTTTGTATTTCTTCTTGTTTATCGATTTCCGATATTTCAGGATGTGTGATGTTAAACGAATGTCCGAAAAGAGTTGGTTTACCAAAAACGATGTATTCTTTATTTTTTTGAATAGATTTCTCAATAAATGAAATGCTGTTAAACCAAACCAAATCTAAAAAGCCGGTTGAATCTTGTAAAGTAGCAACTAAACGTCTTCCGCGGTTCTCTCCAATTATTTGAATATCACATATTATTCCTTTAATTTGTATGTAGGAATTTATATTGTTTTGTAATTCATTGATTTTATACAACGTTGATTTATCAATGTATTTATACGGATAATAATGTAGCAGATCGAAAAAGGTAAAAACAGACAATTCGTTTTTCAGCAAATCGGCACGTTTACTGCCTACACCTTTTAAATACGTAATATCTGAATTAAGATATTGATTCATAAAAATAATTATAAAAAAAGGCTACTTTATAGGTAGCCTTTTACGTCTATAGGATAGTAAATGTTAGTATTCCCACATATCATGTTCGTAAGCAAAGATAGTTTGTTCAATCTTTTCAGCTTCTAAAATTTGATCCATTCCATTTAGTATGTAATGGAATATTTCACGGTTATCGTAAACATTTTCTTCGGCACGAATAAAACTTGAGAAGTGTCTTTGAATAAAAATATCATCATACGTTCTGCGGTTAGCATTGTTATGAGGATTAAAAACTTCTGTTTTTGCCATAACCGGTCTGAATTCGGGATAATACAACCAACCGATTGGAGCTAATTTAGTAGCTTTAACTTCTTGTAATTCTTCTTCAGGAGCAGGTTGCTCTTCGGCAGGTGTTACTTCAGGCGTTTCACCACCTTCAGTTATTTCTCCGGTTTCACCTTCAGTTATTTCACCTTCGGTAGGAGTTTCTTGAGCGGGAGTTTCTTGTGGAGCAGCTGCTTCAGGTTCTTCATCAAATCCTGCATCGGTAGCTCCTTTTTGTAGTACCGGGCAAATTCCCATGATTCTAAAATCTCCCATAGAACGTTGATTGTCTACATACCAAAGTTCTTTGATATCATATTGCATAATATCTTTCGGGTCGGCAAATTGCATAATAGTTGTATCACCGGTAGAAATGGGCTCTCCT
>CAYZQG010000086.1:0-7111 GCA_964480685.1 uncultured Lentimicrobiaceae bacterium | reverse complement strand
TAATTGCCATTGTTGGATTGATAAAACGAAAAGCAGATTATTTGCATGCTTGTGATAACATAGTGCTTGCAGGAGTCTCATTTTTTACGATAGCCATGTTATTCGGTTCTTTATGGGCAAAAGTTGCTTGGGGTCATTATTGGACATGGGACGCAAAAGAATTATGGGCTGCTATCACTTGGATGACGTATGTGTTTTATTTACACCTGAGAAATTATAATCAAAAATTCAATAAAATTTCCTATTGGCTGTTGATTATAGCTTTTGTTTTTTTACAAATGTGCTGGTATGGCATTAATGTTTTTCCCTCTCAACGGGAAAGTTTACATACTTATTTTTGATCGGATATTTGCAATAATTGTTTGTGAAGTTCTAGTACTTGAGGTGTTTCCAAATCAATTTCGTTGCTCATTATCTTAAAATCGTAAAGAGGTGTTCCCGAATTTTGTTTTGATAAACGATCCAATACCGCTTGATGTGTTGCATTGTCTCGTTTCATAACACGTTTAATGGAAATTTCTTCCGGACAGTCCACATAAATTATTTTTGAAAAAAAAGATGTTAACCCACATTCATAAATAATTGCCGATTCAAAAAGAATATACGGGAAATGGGATTTATTACTGCACCATTTTTCAAAATCTTTAATTACTAAAGGATGAATAATATGGTTTAGCATAGCTAATTTTTCATCGTCATTGAATACAATACAAGCTAATGCTCTTTTGTCAATAAGATTGTTGACATCTAAAATTCCTTTTCCGAAAATACGAGAAAGTGTTTGGATCAATTCCGCATTATTATAAAATTTTTTAGCTTCAATATCGCTGTAATATACAGGTATTCCGATGCTTTCAAAAATACGACAGATAGTGCTTTTTCCGCTTCCGATTCTACCGGTAATGCCAATTTTTAACATAATTTATTTTGTTGGAGTTAAACCTATTTTTTTTGCTTCTGTCAGCATGAAATAATATGCTGCTTCATATTCGTTGGGAATAATACCGTCTAAAATTGCTTCGCGTATCGTATTTTTGATAATCCCTACTTCTTTACATGGTTGTAAATTAAAAAGTTCCATAATCAATTCGCCCGAAATCGGAGGTTGAAAATTTCGAATTCGATCTTTTTCCTCAATTTCTTTCAATTTTTGACGTACTAGTTCGAAATTTTTCAATAAACGTTTGACTTTAGTAGGATTTTTTGAAGTAATGTCGGCTTCGCATAACATCATCAAGTCGTCAATATCATCGCCGGCATCAAACAACAGACGTCTTATTGCCGAGTCGGTTACCGAATCTTCAATCAAAGCGATAGGGCGTAAATGTAAATATACTAATTTTTTAACGTATTCCATTTTTTCGTTTAAGGGTAAACGCATTTCTCGAAAAATTTTCGGAACCATTTTAGCCCCAATTAATTCATGTTGATGAAACGTCCAGCCGGTTTCTTCTACATATCGTTTTGTTTTCGGTTTTCCGACATCGTGTAATAAGGCAGCCCATCGCAACCATATATTGGAAGAATTTTCGGCTATTTTATCTACAACTTCGAGCGTATGATAGAAATTATCTTTATGCGCATTGCCGTTTTTTAAATCCACTCCCTGTAAATTCGATATCCAAGGGAGTACTTTCGGTAGAACATCTGTAACGTCCATCAAAAGAAATCCAAGCGATGGTTTTTTACAGGATAAAATTTTATTAATTTCATCAACGATGCGTTCTTTTGATACAATTGTAATTCTTTCAGATTGGTTTTTAATTGATAATAGGGTAGTAGGTGCTATCGAAAAATTTAATTGCGTTGAAAAGCGAATGGCTCGCATAATTCGTAAAGGGTCATCGGAAAAGGTTATTTCAGGGTCTAAGGGCGTTCGAATAATTTTATGATGTAAATCATCTAACCCATGAAAGGGATCGATCAGATTTCCATATTTATTTTCCGATAAAGAGACTGCCATCGCATTGATTGTAAAGTCTCTACGATTTTGATCGTCCTCTAAACTACCTTCTTCCACCATAGGATTACGCGTAGAGTCAAGGTAGGATTCTTTACGAGCACCTACAAATTCAATATCCATCCCTTTGTAAGGGAACATGGCGGTGCCGTAATTTTTAAATATCGCAATATTTTGTTCCGGAATACCTATTTTATGAGCAACAGCTTTAGCAAGTTCTATTCCACTTCCTATAGCAACAATGTCGATGTCTTTACTGTCCCTCTCTAAGAAAAAATCCCTAACAAAACCGCCAACTACATAACAATCAATATGTAATTCATTGCTACAAGCACGAATAATCTTAAAAATATCATATTTTAGTAAGTTGGTAATATCTTGTTTCATACGAATGCAAATGTATAATTTTTTTAGATGTTCGGAGAAGGATTTTTTCGTTTTAAAAACCCTCGTATTTTTAGTCAAAAATAAGTATCAAAAATGAACAAAAAATACCGTTTTTTTTTTAAAATGATGCCAAAAATTTTATGTATTAAAATGAAAAAATAAAAAATATAATAATTTTTTTTTCAAAAAAAAACGGACATTTAACAATTTAATCAAAATTGATTACCTAAAAAAATATCATAAAAAAAAGAAAATCAAACAAATAAATATATTTTTTAAAATGAAAAATCAGTCAAAAACAGCTTAAAAACAGACCTTAAAAATTTTCAAAATAAAAAAACAATATCTAATTAATGGTATTAGAAAAAGTTGTAAATTTGCAGTCCCTAAAAAAGGGGGTCTTAAATTAATTTAAATAAAATAAATTCAAAGGAAAAATAAAACACATATGCCTACAATACAGCAATTAGTAAGAAAAGGAAGAACTCAAATCAAGTACAAGAGCAAATCTCCTGCATTGGATTCATGTCCACAGCGTCGTGGAGTTTGCGTAAGAGTATATACGACAACGCCTAAGAAACCCAATTCAGCGATGCGTAAAGTAGCCAGAGTACGTCTTACTAATCAAAAGGAAGTAAATGCGTATATTCCGGGAGAAGGACACAATTTGCAAGAACACTCTATCGTGATGATAAGAGGAGGTAGGGTAAAAGACCTTCCCGGTGTAAGATACCATATTATACGTGGCGCTTTGGATACCTCCGGTGTGGATGGTCGTCATCAAAGACGTTCAAAATATGGTACCAAAAGACCAAAAGATAAAAAGTAATTTATATTAATAATTAATGTATAGGAATTTTCTTAAATAATAGATAATAGCATGAGGAAAACAAAACCTAAAAAAAGAATTATTTTACCGGATCCGAAATTTCAGGACGCTCAAATAACTAAGTTTGTGAATAACATTATGTTAGAAGGTAAAAAAAATGTTGCATTCAAAATATTTTACGATGCAATGAATATTGTTTCCGAAAAAACCAATGAAGATGGTGTAAGTGTATGGAAACAAGCATTAACGAATGTTACTCCTTCGGTTGAAGTAAAAAGTCGAAGAATAGGTGGAGCCACCTTCCAAATACCTTCTGAAATACGTCCGGAAAGAAAACAATCGGTCGGGATGAAAAATCTCATCAATTTCGCACGTAAACGCCATGAAAAATCCATGAGCCAAAAACTTGCATCCGAAATATTGGCAGCTTATAAAGAAGAAGGTGCTGCTTTTAAACGTAAAGAAGATATCCACCGTATGGCAGAAGCTAATAAAGCTTTCTCACATTTTAGAGTTTAATTTATATTATTAAAAAGGTATTATAGAGAAATGGGAAATTTATCATTCATAAGGAACATCGGAATTATGGCTCATATTGATGCCGGTAAGACGACGACTACCGAAAGAATACTCTATTATACCGGTAAAAATTATAAAATCGGCGAAGTTCATGACGGTACCGCTACCATGGATTACATGGAACAAGAGCAAGAAAGAGGAATTACAATCAATTCAGCTGCTACAACCGTTCATTGGAATTATGCAGATACCACTTATAAAATTAATATTATTGATACGCCGGGACATGTTGATTTTACAATAGAAGTGGAGCGTTCCTTACGTATATTAGATGGAGCAGTAGCCTTATTTTGTGCAGTGGGTGGCGTTGAGCCTCAATCGGAAACGGTTTGGAAGCAAGCTGATAAATACAATGTTCCACGCATCTGTTATATCAATAAAATGGATAGAGCAGGTGCCGATTTTTTTTCAGTCGTTTCGCAAATAAAACAACGCTTGGGAGCTAATCCTGTTCCACTTCAAATACCTATTGGTGAAGAAGAAAATTTTCTTGGTATTATTGATTTAGTCACCAATAAAGCATACGTTTGGGATGAACAGACTCAAGGAACCGTTTTTGTCGAAATTCCTATTCCTGAAGAATTACAAGAAGAAGTTTACAAATGTCGTTTGCAATTAATTGAAGGTGTAGCTGAGGAAAGCGATGATTTGTTGATGAAATATATGGATAACCCTCAAAATATTACGTTTGAGGATATGGTAAATGCCATTCGAAAAGCTACTGTTGAGATGAGAATTACACCCGTATTGTGCGGTTCTTCGTTTAAGAATAAAGGAGTTCAATGTTTATTGGATGCCGTTGCTTTGTATTTACCCAGTCCCGAAGATAAAAATGCCGTTGAAGGAATCAATCCGTATACCGAAAATAAAGAAACAAGAAGTCCAAGCGAAAAAGAACCCTTTTCCGCATTGGTATTCAAAATAGCCACCGATCCTTTTGTAGGTAAAGTAGCTTATTTTAGAGTTTATTCAGGCAAATTGAGCGGTGGAAGTTATGTGCTCAATGTTTCAACCGATAAAAAAGAAAGAATCTCTCGTATTTTTGAAATGCATGCCAATAAACAAATCCCTTTAGATGAAATTACAACCGGCAATATTGGTGTTGCCGTAGGATTTAAAAATATCCGAACCGGAAATACCATTTGTGATGAAAAACACCCTATACTACTCGAATCCATGTACTTCCCCGAACCGGTTATCAGCATGGCTATCGAACCGAAAACGCAAGAAGATATTGATAAATTAACCCTTACCCTTCAAAAACTTACCGAAGAAGACCCATCCTTAACCGTAAAAACCGACGAAGAAAGTGGTCAAACAATATTAAGTGGTATGGGAGAATTACATTTAGAAATAATACTTGACCGTATCAAACGGGAATTCAATATAGAATGTAATCATGGAAATCCGGTTGTATCTTACCGTGAAGCTATCAAACAAAGCATCAAACATCGTGAAATACATAAAAAACAAACCGGAGGAAAAGGGCAATTTGCCGATATTGAATTTGAAATATCTCCGGCAGATGAATCCGTAAAAGGACTACAATTTATTAATGAAGTTAAAGGTGGAAATATACCTAAAGAATATATTCCGGCAATCGAAAAAGGATTTGAAAAAGCCATGACTACCGGACCTTTGTTAGGATACCCTTTGATGAACTTGAAAGTTCGCTTACTAGATGGATCATTTCATGCCGTAGATTCCGATGCAAATGCATTTGAAATATGTGCCCACAAAGCTTTTAAGGAATCGGCAAGAAAAGCAATGCCAACTATATTGGAACCTATAATGAAACTTGAAGTTATAGTTTCAGCCGATTATACCGGAAATGTAACGGGCGATCTCAATCGTCGAAGAGCTGTTATTGAAGAAATATCCAGTAGACAAAATAGTCAAGTTATTGATGCAAAAGTACCTTTATCGGAAATGTTTGGATATATAACTTCATTACGTACATTAACATCCGGAAGAGGAACCGCTACTATGGAGTTTTCGCATTATGCCGAACCACCTGCTTCGATAATTGAAGAACTTAAAAATAAATGGAAATTCAGATTTTAACTATATAATAAAAATATATACATCGTGAGTGAAAGAATAAGAATTAAATTAAAATCATACGATCATAATCTGGTGGATAAATCCGCAGAAAAAATCGTAAAAACCGTTAATGCGGTAAAAGATGACAAAGTTGTAGTTATCGGACCAATACCATTACCAACACAAAAGAAAATATTCACTGTCAATCGTTCTACTTTTGTAAACAAAAAATCAAGAGAACAATTCGAATTATCTTCTTACAAAAGATTGTTGGACATTTATGGTACAACATCCAAAACAATTGATGCTTTAATGAAAATCGAATTACCCAGTGGTGTCGAAGTGGAAATTAAGGTATGATTTTGTTAATCTCAAAGAAGAAAATAATAATATAAAGTAAAAAAATAAAATAATGTCTGGTTTAATAGGAAAGAAAATTGGTATGACCAGTATCTTTGATGCCTCTGGAAAGAATCTTCCATGCACACTTATACAGGCTGGTCCTTGTGTAGTAACACAAGTTAAAACCATGGAAAAAGATGGCTATGATGCCATCCAATTAGCATTTGACGATAAAAAAGAAAAAAATACAACAAATGCACTTAAAGGACACTTCAGTAAGGCAAGTACAACTCCAAAACGGATTATGAAAGAATTTACCCGTTTTGAAGTAGGTTTAAGAAAAACGCATGGTGAAATCCTTGATGTTAACGTATTTATTGAAGGAGAATATGTTGATGTTTCAGGTGTAAGCAAAGGGAAGGGATTTCAAGGAGTTGTAAAACGTCATCATTTTAAAGGAGTAGGCGATAGTACTCACGGACAACATAACCGTTTAAGAGCACCCGGATCATTAGGTGCATCTTCTTGGCCTTCACGCGTAATGAAAGGAATGCGCATGGCAGGCAGAACTGGCGGTCAGAAAGTTAAAATGATTAACTTACAAATCGTTAAAATACTTCCTGAAAAGAATTTAATTTTAGTAAAAGGATCGGTTCCCGGTCATAATGGTTCATATTTAAAAATTGAAAGATGGAGCTAAAAGTATTAAAAACAGATGGAACAGAAACCGGTAGAACGGTAACTCTTAATGATAATATTTTCGGCACAGAGCCGAATGAACATGTTATCTGGTTAGATGTAAAACAATATTTAGCCAATCAACGTCAAGGAACCCACTCAAGTAAAGAAAAATCGCAATTATCGGGTAGTACTCGCAAATTAAGAAAACAAAAAGGTGGTGGCGGTGCCCGCGTAGGTAGTATTAAAAACCCTCTTTTCCCGGGAGGCGCTCGTGTTTTCGGACCTCATCC
>CAYZQG010000085.1:0-7114 GCA_964480685.1 uncultured Lentimicrobiaceae bacterium | reverse complement strand
ACCGTTTTTTCCTACAATTCCATAAATTTTCCCTTGCTCAAACTCAATATTCGAGACATTCAGCACTTTTTTTATGCTGTAGGAAAATTGCAGATTTTCAACTTTTATTTTCATAATTACTAATCTATTTTTAATTTTTGCAAAGATTTTTTTATTTATTATTTTCACACATAATCTGCAAGTTAGGTACTACGTGGTCAGCCTTGCAGGTAACATAGAATTTACGAAACAAAAAACAAACATTTGTAAATACTAAGTTTATAACATGCGTAAGCCATTTTTTAATTAAAGGAGTGCAATATGCTATAAAGAGTAATAAAGCAATAGAATAGAATATAAATTTTACTACATACCAACTATGCATAAACCAATGTTTTATTTATTTCACTGAAAATAACACCTTCTACTTACAGCCTATTCTTGTTATTTTCGGGGGCAAAAATAGATAATATTTTTATATAAAGATAGGTTTTTATTATTTTTTTCAAAATAAATGTAGGGGGAAAATTTAGGGGCGTGAGATGTAACGGATTGTTATTTTTTTTATTGATTTGTGCAGATAAATATTGTAAATGGTATTGGCAATGGGTTTTGCATAATGTCGTTGGTTTGGTTGTTAATGTAGGGACATGCCATGGCATGTCCCAAAAATATATAAAATTTATCATCATGCCAATTTTTAGGATTATTGACAATGTATTCATTAATGGTTTGATATGATTTATCATTTCGTATAATATGATCATAAAAACGCGATTGCCATTGAAAATAGGGATACCCATTTTTATTGCACCATCGTTTTACCGTTGATTTATATTGATTAATGATGGTTGAAATAGAATTGGCAATGGGTTTTGCAAAATGTCGTTGGTTTGGTTGTTGGTGTAGGGATTTGCCATGGCAAATCCCTACATTATTATCGCAAATCCCATCCGAAATATCGTTGTTATTATGTGTGAATGTATCATGGCATGTTTTCATTATTTCAATAATACCATGTATATGATTGGGCATTATACTATATGAATGTAATTTCACCTGTGGGTAATGCAAAGGAATTTCTAACCAACATGTATTTGCCATGGCAACCAATGTATTTATTTTCATTTGTCCGTTATCAATTTCACCAAATAAACATTTTCTATCTTTTACACAAATAGTAATAAAATACAATCCTTCCTTCGAATAATCATAGTTTTTAAGGCGGATGGACTGTCTTTTATGAAATTTAGGGTTATAAGGCATAGTTAATTTTTATAGTTTATTATTGTGGTTAATTCAATTGTTTCGTTTTTATATTATAAAATGTTGTCCGCATTTTTCAAGTAGTATACTTTCCAATTTTGATATGCAAAAATAATAAAAAACAATCTACAAATAGAAAAAATAACAAAGGATCAAGAAAATCTATTTTTTTTTAATAGAAATAAGGGGGGCGAAAATAAAGGTGGAAATTAGCGATTTATAGCAAAGAGTTTCAACCAGTAAAAGGTTAAAATATACAAGGATTTATTATTTTCGGTGTTTGAATGGGATGTCTTTTAAGGGGCAATTTTCAACCTTACGTTCGTTGAATGTGTAATCACAGCCTTTACACGATTCGCAGTTTGATTTTCGATGTGCCGCTTTTTTGATTTTATGGATAGCTGTTAAAAGGGTAATCAATAGAATAAAGCCTACAACTATTTCTTGGGTTATGTGATGTTGAGAGCTTTGATACACCGTAAAAGAAACTATCCAAGCCAACGCTAAGGTATAAAAAATGGCAAATAACGCCCATTTCCATCTGCCGGTTTCCTGTTTGATGGTTACAATGGTGGCTATGCAGGGGAAATAAATCAGGACAAAGAGCATTAAACTTAAAGCAATCGCCGGCGTAAATGCCGTACTGCCATCCGATTTTTTTTCTACTTGCAAGCGTTGTGTTAAGGTGTTGGCATTGTTTGCGGCATCAACATTATATAATACTCCTAAGGTACTGACAACAATTTCTTTGGAAGCCACACCCGTCAACAAGGCGATACTGATTTTCCAATCAAAGCCAAGGGGTTTTAAAACCGGAGCAATGCTTTTTCCGATACGACCAAGGTAGGAATTTTCTTGTTGTTCGATTTTCATCGAAGCGGTGAGTTTGTTCCCTTTTACATTTTCGGAATGTCGCGGAAAATAACTTAATGCCCAAATAATGACCGAGCCTAACAAAATTACCGTGCCTATTTTTTTTACATATTGAAATCCTTTATCCCATGTATCGCGGAGAATGGATTTTACACCCGGAATTCGGTAGGGAGGTAATTCCATTACGTAAGGTGTTTCGTCTTTGGAAAATAAAAAGCGTTTAAAAAGCAGCGATACAAGCGCCGCTAACAGAATGCCTGAAAAATAGATGGCGAGTAGAACCAATCCGGCATGAGCAGGAAAAAAAGCCGAAGCGAATAAAATGTATATCGGTAAACGGGCACTGCACGACATTAATGGATTAATTAATATGGTAATCATGCGACTGTTGCGGTTGCAAATGCTTCGTGTAGCCATGATTGCCGGCACATTGCATCCGAAACCCATGATGAGTGGAATAAACGAACGTCCGTGTAAGCCTATAAGATGCATCACTTTATCCATAATAAAAGCAGCCCGAGCCATATATCCGGAAGTTTCTAATAAGGTTAAGAAGAAATAAAGGATTAAAATGTTAGGAAGAAAAACCAATACACCTCCCACACCGCCGACAATGCCGTCGATGAGTAAATCTTTCAACATGCCGTTTTGCATGGCAGTTTCCAGACTTCTTCGGGTCCAATCAACTAACGATTCAATCCATCTCATCGGATAAGCACCTAAAGCGAAGGTTGCTTCAAAGGTGATGAAAATGGCGATAAAGAAAATAATATATCCCCAAAATTTATGGGTAACAACGGCATCAATTTTATCGTTGATGGTTTCGTTTGTCTTTTTTTGCTTAGAGGTAAGTGTTTCTTTTAAAGCACCGTGAATAAAACCTTTTTTGGCATCGCTCAAAGCTTGTTCGGTACTCACCAATAAATCGCTTTGAATGGCACACGAAACATGGTTACGCACTTCGATGATTTTTCGAGAGTTTTCAAATTGAACCATGAAGGTTTCGATGGTGTTATTTTTCTCCAATAGTTTAATAGCTAAATATCGGGAGGCAAATTCATCGCGAGCGTTGTCGTTTTTATTGATTTCGGTTTTCAGTTTTTCGATGCCTTTTTCAATACTTGCTCCGTAATTGATATGAATATGTCTGACGATGGAATGTATTTTGTAATCGTCGTCTAAGTTGGTAGCTTGATAGTGTAATTGTTTGCCATGTCTTTTTTTTGCAACTCCATGTTTGTGGGATAGGGCAATGGCATGATGGTGTTTATCGAGCAGGTCATCGTCGAGCAAATCACCGATAAGGTTTCCATCATCGTCTAAAATATCGCTGCCTTCGTAGAGTTTGATAATCGTTTCGGCTAATTCATCGGTTTGATTTTCATTTTGTTCATTTAAAAATACAATGGGAACACCGAGTAATTTACTTAAACTTTTTGCATCGAGAATATCACCTTTTTCTTTTAGCAATTGAACATTTCGCAGGGCAATAACAATGCGGATATTCATGTCAATGATGTGTGTCGTCAAAAAGAGTTCTTTTTCTAAGTTATTGGCGTCAATGTTATGTACGATTACATCGGGAATTGGTTGATTTTCGTTCTCATGTTCATTGATATTTCGGAGAAAGGGTAGGGCATAACTCTCCGGAATGGAAACAGGAGAGAAACGATAGCTTTTATACGTTTGTAAAGGTGCATACAAATCATCATTACCCATAGTAGCCACCTGAATATCTTTGCTTAATTCGAGTGCTACTTGACGGATATCGTTATCTGAAATAACTTCATGCTGTTGACCGACAATTTCTTTTGCTTTTTTCCATTCAATTACTTCCATGAAAGCAGCTTCGCTGCGACGAAGGGTGATTTCTTTTTCTTTGATTTGAATTTTTATATGCGGATGTAAAGGTTTGTTTAAAATAACATCCACCATACTGCCTTTAATACAAGCTTGTTCAATCAAGTGTTTTCGCAAGCCACCATGCCCTTTGATTTTGATTATTACGCATTTACAACCTGTTTCCAGATCCGATAAAATGGCGTTTTTATTATTTTTCATCCTTTAATATCTTTTAATTCCATGGTACAAAAGTAAAGGTTTAAATGTATTAAACCTATCCTCACTAATGATGAATTTACAAGAAAATACTCCCTAATAATAGGGATAGCTTTGCTATTTTTCAATAGCCACGTCCACGGTCATGCCAAAACCACCTAACGGAATAGTGACCCATGTGTCTTGACTGGTTTCTCTAAAATAAGATCCATGAACAAGGCTTGAATGGAATGATATTTCTCCTGGACCTAAGTCTTTGACATATTCTAAGGTAATAAGAAAATCATTGTCAACACGAATATTATAGTCCATTAGATTGAACGAAATAGTTTCTTTTATTTGATCTTTTGCGATTTTAATGTAAATTGGGCGTTCTAAAATATTTGTATATATATCGTTTCTTTCTACATTGTAAATATTTACCCTATAAAAAACGGTATCATACGTACATCGGGCAACTTGCAGATGAATTTTTTGTATGATAGCCGGTTTGTTCAATTTAATTAATATACCGCATTCATATCCTTTTTTTGCAAAGACTTTAGTGAATATGTTATCTGTGATAGTATGGATCCCCAAGGTTTTAAATTTGTATTTTTTTGGTTTAATGACAATGTCTTTTAAAAGAATAGAAATAGGATTTAAATGGATTGTTTTGTCATTTATTTTTTTAAAATCCGAAACCTTTATTATAAACGCTTGATATCCGACACACGATATTTTCAATGTATCATTATCTAATTCAGGGTTTAAACTTAATTGAAACAAACCGTTTTCATCCGAAACCGTACCTGTGTTTTTAAATAAAACACCGATGTTTACATACGCGATGGGTTGGTTGGTTTTGCTATCCAGAATTTTACCGTTATAGGTTTGTCCAAAAAGGAAATTAATAGATAAGAGTATAAACAGGACAAAAAGATTATTTTTACAAAGCATGTTATTTTTAATGAGTTTTATGAATAAACGTCAAAAATAAAATAATATTTGAATCCGTTTTTTTAATTAAGAGAAAACAGCGAATGATTTAACGAAGGGTAGTGTTGAATTTAGACTTTTATCGCTCGAATAAAGACATAGTCAATCAAGCCTCTACGGTGAACAAAGCCGAGTAACCACGAAATAAAAGTTAAAGCTATTCCAATGCGATAACCTCTTGTTCGAATTGCGTTTCGTATGGAGTCCCATTTTAAGTTATAGTGTGAAAATCCGGGATAAACTTTATCGCCCACGCTTTCGGCAGAGTCTATTCTGAATCCGATTTTTTCCATGAGTACTTTGAGTTCCGGTATCGACATCCAATTGGCTTTGGGCATATACCAATGTTTGGCACAAAAATTACTGACTATTTTATTAAATCTGTTTTTTCGAGCAGCTCTTTTGTTCACGATGATATCGGAAAGTAATAAAACACCATCTTTTTTTAATACACGAAATGAATTCTTCAAGAAATCTTCGCGGGTATTGAAGTGTGCCGGACCTTCAATGCCAATGATGTATTCAAAACTATTGTCTTCGAATTCCAATTTACAGGCATCCATTTTTTGAAAATGAATACGGTTAGATGAATCGTTAAGGGTGTTGTGTTGATTGGCAAAATCAATATGAGCTTTAGTAATGTCAATAGCAACGATTTCTTTGGGTTGGATTTTTTCAAATATCTTAATAGTCTCGGCTCCATAACCGCAAGCAACATTTAATACTTTTTCGGTATGTTTAGGTTTTTCAAATTTCAAAACTCTGTTTATCAATGTTTCTACTGCCTGATGATAATGTTTTACATTGCTTGTCCAATAACCGAACGATAAATAACCGCCGTCTTGGAGTCCACGTGTATCCGATCCATGAGAATAAAATTTTTCTACTTTGTTTTCATGCGATAATTTCATAAAATAAAATTGTAATAATAGCAGGATTAAGAAGTTAATATTACATCAATCAAACATCATTACCTGCAATTATTAATGTTTGGAGTATTTTGAGCAAAAGTACATTTATTTTTAATAAAAAACGATGAAAACGTTTTAAATTCATATTTTATTCTTGGTTATTTCGATAACTTCTTGAAATTGAATTAGTAATTCGGTGTTTATAATCCCATTTTCAGCATGGAAATTAGTTTCAAATAAGGGGAGAGAAAAACTTGCTGAAATTTCGCCTCCATGAATCGGGAAGCGATTTTTTGCGGCTGTCAGTGAGCCTATTCCGCCACGAGGTCCGGGAGAAGTGGAAATTAAAAGTATTTTTTTCCCTTCAAACATATTCATTTTTAATCGTGAAGTCCAATCAAATAAGCTTTTAAATGCTGCCGTATAGCTTCCGTTATGTTCCGACATGGAGATTATCAATAAATCGGCTTCCGATATTTTTTGTAGAAACCGATGTACGTTTTCGGGAATGCCGATTTCAGCTTCGCTATCAACGGTAAAAAGCGGTAGGGGATACTCGTTTAAATCTAAGATTTCAATGATTGCATGCTTAAATTGTTTAGCCGTAAAAGCAGCAAATTGTTTGTTAATAGAGTTCTTACTATAAGATGCTCCAAATGCTATTATTTTTGTCATACTGTTTAAAATGTTTTTTCCCAATTTTCAATTTTTCCTTCTTTTATATAAAAAATCGGATGAGTTTCGATTTCATGCAAGGCAAATAGAACTTGGTATTTTGTTATATCTCTGACTGTTAATTTCAATAGTAAATGTTGTTTTTCATATTCCAATTGACCGTTTGAAACGGGCAGTTTATGGTAACCGATTGTTCTGTCGATTTTATGTAGATCAAAACAATATCCTCTTCTTTCGGCTTCATTATAAATTTCCAATAAATAGTTGTTCATATAATGGAGCGGGTTATCTGCATTGTTAAATCGAACTAATTGAGGATGTTGGGTGTAACCGATTGTTTTGCCTTCAAGCACTTTTTTTGCAAGTAAAGATTC
>CAYZQG010000084.1:0-7233 GCA_964480685.1 uncultured Lentimicrobiaceae bacterium | reverse complement strand
TCCCATTATTATATTTTCCCTTTCTTTATTTTGTTAGTATTCTTTTAAAATTTTCTTTGCTAAGTTCAATCATTATGCCAAAACACCGAAAACAAGCAAAATAATATATTATTACATTGTTATTCTGATATTTAAACAAATTAAGTATACTGCCATTCTTCGATATATTATGACAAAAAGGCAGGGAAATAATATCTTAAAATATTTATTGTAATTTTAAGCATATAAAAAGCGAAAAATCATAAAAAAGAGAGAAAATCAATGTATTTTTTTTTATACCTTTGCCGACAATATAAAAAATGCATTAAAATTCATTAGAGATGAGTCAAATAATTATTTATGCGGTAATTACGTTAGGAGGAGTTGGGATAATATCGGCTGTAATTTTATATTTTGTATCCCAAAAGTTCAAAGTATATGAAGACCCTAAGATAGACACTTTAGCAGAACTGCTACCGGGAGCCAACTGTGGAGGATGCGGATTTGCAGGATGCAGAGCTTTAGCTGAAGCCATTGTTAAAAGCGGTACTACCGAAGGTAAATCCTGTCCGGCAGGTGGTAATGGATTAAACAGCAAATTAGCTGAAGCTATGGGAGAAACAGCCGCAGAAACCGGACCGAAGGTAACCATTATTCGATGTAACGGCACCTTAGAAAATGCTCCACATAAATACAATTACGATTCTATCGCTTCCTGCGCCTATGCCCACTCAATGGGAGCCGGCGAAAGTGCCTGCGGATATGGATGTTTAGGCTTAGGAGACTGCGTAACTTCTTGTAAATTTGACAGTTTAAAAATCAATACAAACACCGGATTGCCTGTTGTTAATGAAAATACATGCGTTTTATGTGGAGCTTGCGTTAAAGCTTGTCCACGAAATATAATTGAAATTCGCGATAAACACGAAGAAAATGCCGTATGGGTTTCTTGTATGAACAAAGAAAAAGGTGTAGAAGCAAAGAAAAATTGTAAAGTTGCTTGTATTGCCTGCCGTAAATGCGAAAAAGCCTGTGAATTCGGTGCCATCACTGTAGAAAACAACTTGGCATTTATTGATTCTACTAAATGTACTGCTTGTTTGAAATGTGTTGCCGGTTGTCCGACAGGAGCCATTCAAACATTATTAAAAGCAGCTTCCGCTTAATCATTAGCGAATTTGCATAAAAATCTAAAACTTATTGTTTAATAAACACTAATATTTTACACCATGGAAACAGAAAACAATACCTTTCTTACTGACGAAAGCAAGCAAAAGGATGGTAAACGACCCGATTTTTTAACGGTTTTATGTATATTAACTTTCATAGGAAGTGGAATTTCTTTGTTGTCACAATTTTTTTCTTTTGCTTTATATGACACTATTTCCGGTTTATTTTTGCAAATGGGAAGTACAATGGGCGGAGAATTTGAAAAGATATACACCGAAGCTGCTGATTTATTTGTCAGTATGCCACGATATTATTTCATTATTCTAGCTCTTGTTTATATCATTTCCTTAACAGGAGCCATATTAATGTTCAAGCTTCGTAGAATCGGATTTCACATATATGTGGTCAGTCAATTACTGCTTTTAGGCTTACCTTTGCTGATAATTCACGCATCCTTTAATATTTTTAATTTACTTTTTTCGTTGATGTTTGTGTTGTTTTATGCTCGATTCTTAAAAATCATGAAATAATGAGTACGTTTGAAAAGATACGAGAAGAATTTCCCATTCTTTTTCAAAATGTTCACGGTAAACCCTTGATATATTTCGATAATGCGGCTACTACACAAAAGCCCATTTCGGTAATTGAATCTATCACTGTCTATTATGAAACCATCAATAGTAATGTTCATCGTGGGGTGCATCATTTGAGCCAATTGGCAACCGATGCCTACGAACAAGCTCGTATTCAGGTGCAAAATTTTATTCATGCTAAATATTCTCATGAAATTATTTTCACACGCGGCACCACCGAATCTATTAATTTAGTTGCCGCTTCTTTTGCCCGCGAACAACTAAAATCCGGCGACGAAATTATTCTCAGCATCATGGAACACCATTCCAATATTGTTCCATGGCAATTGGCATGCGAACAATGCGGAGCTACTATTAAAGTAATTCCTATCAACGAACAAGGAGAATTGGTAATGGATACCTATAAACAGCTTTTTTCAAATAAAACAAAATTAGTTGCTATTACACAAGCATCTAATGCGTTAGGAACCATTAATCCGATTAAAGAAATAGTTGCATATGCCCATCAACACAATGTTCCCGTTTTGATTGACGGAGCACAAGGTATTAAATCATGCGGCATGGATGTTCAAGATACGGACTGCGATTTCTATTGTTTCTCCGGTCATAAAATCTATGCTCCCATGGGCATCGGCGTTTTGTACGGAAAAGAAAAATGGCTCGACAAACTTCCTCCCTATCAAGGTGGTGGGGATATGATAAAACATGTCAGTTTTGAAAAAACCACTTTCAACACCCTTCCATTCAAATTTGAAGCCGGCACACCCAATGTAGAAGGAGCTATCGGCTTGCAACATGCCTTGATGTTTATTGAAAAATACGGTCATCAAAACATGATTGCTCACGAAAAAGAAATGCTGCAATATGCTGTTAGCAAAATGAAAGAAATTGAAAACATTCGCTTTATTGGAACGGCTAACGAAAAAACGGCAGTGATCTCGTTTTTGTTGGGGAATCATCATCCAACTGACGTTGGCACCTTGATTGATTTTATGGGCGTTGCCGTAAGAACCGGACACCATTGCACTCAACCGTTGATGGATTATTTGGGCATTCCCGGCACCGTAAGAGCTTCTTTTGCTATTTATAATACCTATTCCGAAATAGATATGATGGTAAGAGCTCTCCTTACCGCTCAAAAAATGCTGAATTAATCGATGAAAATTATTTGCTTTTATAATAATTATCCTCCCGTATCAAATACATTCCCCGAAATAAAACATCCCTTGTTTTACCTAAAGCCCGATACGTCCATTTTAACCAACAATCGTCCTTTTTTTATACCTGAATTTACGGAAGAAATTCATTGTCAATTAGAATTAGTGATTCGTATGGATAAACTCGGCAAATATATTGACAAAAAATTTGCTTTTTCTTATTTTCATGAAATTGCATTAGGAGTGAATATTTTTGATAAAAAAACACAGGATACCTGTATTCAAAAAGGAGTTCCGTGGGAATGCAGTACCGTTTTTGAAAATTCGGCTGCCATAAGTCCTTTTTATCCAATTGAAACCATAAAAGATATAAACTCTCTTAGTGTAAAACTGATGAAAAACAATACTGAACTATGTAATGGCAATACGGCCTCCATGATTTATTCAATAGATAATTTAATTGCCCATATATCAAAATATTTTACTATAAAAACCGGTGATTTGATTTTTACCGGAAGCCCATTCCCTTCCATTCCGCTTGCCATTAACGATGTATTGGAAGTATTTCTGGAAAATAAAAAATGTTTAAAACTAAGAATCAAATAATTAATAAATATGTTTTCACCCGATTTCAGTCTTTTAGAAATTTTAATGTTGCTGTGTTTTGCCGTCAGTTGGCCCGTATCTATCATCAAATCATTACGAACTAAAGTAGTTAAGGGTAAAAGTCCATTTTTTATGATGATTATTATTTTGGGTTATGCTTTCGGTATTGCCAATAAAATTATCAATCACTTTGATTTAGTTACCTTTCTATGGGCATTTAATATGTTATTAGTAAGTGTTGATCTATTTTTATATTACAAATATTGTAAAAACGAATAATAGCAATTAAAACATTTTCAATAATAAAACGTTATTAAAATGAAATATCGAACAATAACAATTAATATTTAAATATTTACAAAAAATGAGAACAAAATTTTTTATCAGTGTCTTCCTTTTAACAGGAGCATTGAGTGCATTTTCACAAGCTCCCTACAAAAACAGTATTGGTGGAATTGTTGGTTTTATTGAGGGAGGGTCGTATAAAACGTTTATTAGCGACAACTTCGCTATTCAAGTTGATTTAGGCATTCGATGGTCACATTATGCTGCCGGAGTCGAAGTAAACGGTAATTTCATGTATGAACAAGCCATAAAAAACGGTTTTCATTGGTTAGCCGGAGGTGGTTTGAGTACCGGACCTGCTTTTGGAGGAATCCTTTTTAATCCATTAACGAACACTGTCCCTATTGGATTTAAAATCGGCATGAACGGTATTGGTGGAGCCGAATACAAATTTAAAAACATCCCCCTTACTCTCCAAGCCGATATTCGTCCCGGAGCTTCTTTTTATATTTTTAACGGAGGCTTTAATGCATATTTCGATTATAATTTCGTCAATGCATCAGCAAGATATACCTTTTAATGATAGAAAATTATATCTATTTACGATTAAGAAGAAGAAAATTAATTTTCTTCTTCTTTTTTTATGCCAATTTTATAAAAATATTTTTCAAGAAATGATTGTTTATATTATTGATTTTTGTAACTTTGCAACCTTAAAAAAAACATCCTCTAAAAAATAGACTTTACACACATTCAGTTTATTAGATTGGAGTATGTACAGCTAATACATTACGACATTAAAATAAAAGCATCAAAATGAAAGTTTATCAAACGAATGAAATCAGAAATATTGCCCTCATTGGGGGTGCACGTTGCGGAAAAACTACCTTATCCGAAGCTTTGCTGTTTCACGGCGGAGTAATCAGCCGCAGAGGAAACGTAGAAGATAAAAATACCGTTTCCGACTACAGAGACATTGAATTAGAACGCCAAAACTCCATTTATTCAACGGTTCTTTACGCAGAACATGCCGGTGTAAAAATCAATATTATTGATTGCCCGGGTTTTGACGATTTTATTGGAGAAGTAATTTCCGCCTTACGTGTTACCGACACAGCCGTTATGGTATTAAATGCCCAAAACGGTGTTGATGTAGGTGCTGAAATTCAATGGCGTTGGGTAAAAAAAGCAAAAAAACCGGTCGTTTTCGTTGTTAATCAATTAGACCACGATAAAGCCAATTTTGATGAAATGATTCGTCAACTCAAACACGACTTTGGAAACAATGTAACTATTATTCAATATCCCATTAATGCCGGTATCGGTTTTGATTGCATTATTGATGTATTAAAAATGAAAATGATAAAATTTCCCGTCAACGGAGGAGCTGCAATCGAATCGGAAATTCCTGCTAACGAAAAAGATAAAGCCGAAGAATTACACAATACCCTCATTGAAAACGCTGCCGAAAACGATGAATCGTTGATGGAAAAATTCTTTGAAGAAGGCTCTTTATCTGAAGAAGAAATTAAAAGAGGTTTACATCTCGGAATTAAAGACGGCTCTGTGTATCCGGTGATGTGTATTGCAGCAAAAACCGACCAAGGCGTTGTTACTTTAATGGATTTCATTAAAGACAATTGCCCGGCTCCCAACGAAATGCCTTTTGAAAAAACCATCAAAGGAAAAGAATTAAAATGCAATTCCAAAGAAGCTCCTTCGGCGTATGTATTCAAAACCGCCATTGAACAACATTTGGGCGAAGTGTCCTTTTTTAAAATTTTCAACGGAGATTTTACCGAAGCTATGGACTGTGTAAATGCTGTCAACGGCTCGAAAGAAAGAATTTCTCAATTACTTTGTATTGCCGGTAAAAACCGCGAAAAAGTTGAAAAAGCTTGTGCCGGAGATATTATAGCTACTATTAAATTGAAAAATGTCAGCTCACAACAAACATTAAATTCAACTAAAAATTCGGACGACGAAATTGAACCTACCGTGTTCCCCGAACCCAAATTCCGTACCGCCATTAAAGCTAAAAGCTCGACCGATGATGAAAAACTCGGTGCTATTTTAAATGAACTTCGCAAAACGGATTTAACTTTATTGGTTGAACAATCAAAAGAATTAAAACAAACCATCGTTTCGGGTCAAGGCGAACAACACCTCAACATCAATCGATGGATTATTGAAAAAATCAATAAAATTGAAATCGAATTTATTGCCCCTAAAATACCTTACCGTGAAACAATTACCAAATCATCCGAAGCGATGTATCGCCATAAAAAACAATCGGGTGGTGCCGGTCAATTCGGTGAAGTTCACATGCTGATTGAACCTTATTTCGAAGGAATGACCAACCAAATCAAATACCCCGTTCGTGGAACAGAAAGCTACGATTTACCTTGGGGCGGCAAATTGATTTTCAACAGTTGTATCGTTGGCGGAGCTATTGATGCCCGCTTTATGCCTGCCATATTAAAAGGTATTATGGAAAAAATGGAAGACGGTCCATTGACCGGTTCTTACGCTCGTGATATTTGTGTCAATATTTATGACGGTAAAATGCACCCCGTTGACTCTAACGAAATGGCATTCAAATTAGCCGGTCGAAATGCATTCAAAGAAGCATTTAAAAATGCCGGCCCTCGTATTTTGGAACCGATTTACGATGTCGAAGTATTTGTGCCTTCTGAAAGTATGGGTAATGTAATGACCGATTTACAAGGTCGTCGTGCCGTTGTGATGGGTATGGACAGCGATGGAAATTATCAAAAAATTCGCGCTAAAGTTCCTTTGGCTGAAATGAATAAATATTCTACTTCCTTAAGTTCCTGCACCAGCGGTCGTGCTTCTTATGGAATGAAATTCGCTGAATACCAACAAGTACCATCCGACGTCCAAGCTGCTTTACTCAAAGCTTACGAAGAATCTCAAACAGACGAAGATTAATACCTTCGTTCATTTATATTTTTAAAAGAGAATGTTTTTGCATTCTCTTTTTTTTATACTTTTGCATAAGATTATATCCATTTATTAGATGAAAAATAAATTTACCACCTTATTATTTGACTGGGGAAATACCTTAATGATAGACTTTCCCGATGAAAAAGGTCCTATGTTTACTTGGTCGAATGTAAAAACGGTTATGCATGCTCGAAAAGTATTACACATATTATGTAAAACTTACCGATGTTGTATTGCTACCAATGCCAAAGATTCTTCGAAAGAAGATATTGTAAAAGCCTTAAAACGAGGTCGAATCAATAAATATATATCAGAAATATATTGTTATAAAGAAATTGGTTTTGAAAAATCATCGAAAGAATATTTTCAAAGAATAATCGGAAACACACCTAAAAAAGAATTTCTTATGATAGGCGATGTGCTTGAAAGCGATATTGTTGGAGCAAATCAATTCGGAATAGATGCCATTCTTTACG
>CAYZQG010000083.1:0-7291 GCA_964480685.1 uncultured Lentimicrobiaceae bacterium | reverse complement strand
AACAAGGTTTTTTATAATCTTGCCTTTTTCATTAAAAAAAAAGATTATCTTTGCACTTAATATTAATTTAAAATTTAAAAATAATAATTCGTATGAAATCAACATTAATTATCGGTACTTTTTTATGCTTCTTTGCATTTAACAGTATGTATGCACAAAATTCCACTGTTTTACCTGCTGATGATAAACCAAACATAAGCAATCTGATGGAAATGGAAATGAATGGAGGAAAACCTTTTATGGATGTTTTAAAAGAAAAACGTTTAACTCCGAATATATCAGAAAGAGAATTGGAACCCCATCATTTATCTTCTTTGTTCTGGGCAGCAAACGGCACTCCTCACCGTGGCGAATTACATAATCGTACGGCTATTGCTCCGATGGATGTTCAATGTGTTAAAATTTATGCCTTAACAAAACAGGGAGTTTTCTTATATGATGCCGAAGCTCATAAACTAAATTTGGTTGAAAAAAGCGATTATAGAGCAAAAATATGTGATGATCATATTATGCAACGAGCGCCAATAATTCTTTTATATGTAATGGCAACAGATATGACAGCTTCCATTAAAGAAGAAAACAAAAGTAATTATGCTTATATGCAAGCGGGAAGTATTTGTCAGAATGTTTTATTATATTGTTCTTCCGAAGATTTAGCATCCAATATTGTTTTTACCATTAAAAAAGATGAAATTGCGAAAAATCTAACTATTAAAGCCGGCAATATGTTATTTATTCAAGCGGTTGGCTATAGAGAATAATTATTCATACTTCATAGTATAAAGAGTTTACAGTTTTGTAAACTCTTTTTTTTTATACAAAAAAAAAGAGGCTGTTGCTACAACCTCTTCATGAAAAATTTTAAACTGATTATCCTTATTTAATTTTAATTACTTTTGACGTATCTAATTCTTTTTCATCTTTCTTTGGCAAGATAACCTTTAACATTCCGTGTTCATACGAATCTTCGATTTCGCCCGATTTTATTGTTTCGGGTAAGGTAAATTGTCGTTCAAACGAAGCATAATAATGTTCTTTTCGTGCAAATTGTTTTTGATTACTTTCTTCATCTTTCTTTATTTCCGCTTTAATACTCAACACATTTTGATTCACTTGAATAGAAAAATTATCTTTCCCATATCCGGGAGCAGCTAATTCGATCTGAAAATCGTTTTCGTTTTCCGTTATATTGGCTGTCGGTAATGTTGATTTGACATTTTCATTCGAAAAATTTTCAAAAAAGTTTTTTCCAAAAAAATCATCCAAATAATTGATGTACGATGGTAAGTAACTACTTCTTTTAACTAACATAATTTTGTCCTCCTATTATTTTATTATATATTTAATTTTTATTTTTTAATTTTTTAATTTCGCATTTCAATTTTTACGCCAAAAATAATATAATCTGATAATCATTTTTTTATGAAATCAATAAATAAGCCATTTTGTCATATAAACACAAAATACCATGCCATTCTGTCTCTTTCCAGTTTAATAAAACGAGATAACTGAGTATATGAGTGGGTATTAAAGAATAATGAAAAGCAAATAGCAGAACACGTTCAATGATCCATTGAATGAATACGAACAAACACTCATTTAAATAAGTATTTATAATCAGTAATGTCCGATATATTTTTTTAAATGGATAGAGATTCTTCGCTTCATTTCGTTCCGCTCAGAATGACAAGTGGTTATTGTTTTAGAAGGAGGGGTTGTTTGCGGCTTCGCCGCAAACAACCCCTCCTTTTATCTATTCAAAGTAAAATACTGTCATTCTGAGCAAAGCGAATAATCCCTATGCTTTTATCGGACAATAATGATTTATAATAGAAATAAAAAGATAATTAACGGATTTTGTATTTATTTATTCCGCCACAAAGGATAGTCCATCGCAGTTTTATAACGCCAAAGATAGCTTCTTTAAAAATTCCTTTGCTCATTTTTGAAGTACCTTCTTGTCTATCGGTAAAAATAATAGGGACTTCAATAATTTTAAAACCTAATTTCCAAATAATGTATTTCATTTCGATTTGAAAACCATAACCGATATGTTTGATTTTAGTAAAATCAATCGTTTCTAATACTTTTTTTCGATAACATACAAAACCGGCTGTATTATCACGAATGGGCGTTCTCAACACCAAGCGAACATACATTGAACCGTAGTAAGATGTTAGCACTCTCGACATGGGCCAATTAACCACATTTACACCATTGCAATAGCGAGAACCGATGGCTAAATCGGCCTGTTGATTAATACAAGCATTGTATAAGCGAATTAAATCGGTTGGATTATGTGAAAAATCGGCATCCATTTCAAAAACAAATTCATAATTATTTTTTATACACCAATGAAAACCATATATATAAGCCGTACCAAGACCTAATTTACCGGTTCTTTGTTCTAAAAATAATTTATCAGGAAATTCTTGAATTAAACATTTTACAATATCAGCTGTTCCGTCGGGCGAATTATCATCAATAACTAATATATGAAATTCATCGGGCAAAGAAAAAACATAGCGAATTATTTTTTCAATGTTTTCTTTTTCTTTATATGTGGGTATAATAATAATTCTATCCGTCATAAAATTAAATATTTACATGAATTGTTATTGGAAATAAATCAATTGTTTTTATTTTGCAAATGTACACGATTTTTTTTATTTAAAAGCAAATTTTTTATTTTTTATAATTTCGTTATAAAAATACTAATTATTTATCCTTATTACAAATTTAACAATTTCGACGAATATTTTTTAAAAACAAGTAATTATCTGCCGAAAAAATTATATTTTTGCATGAACCGCAATATTTCCTTATCATTGAAATTGTAAGCGAAATATTTCTTTATTAATTATAAATGCTTAAAATTCAAGATAAAAAAGCTGTCGTTTATAAAAATCAATCCCTCACATACCAAGAACTTTCGCAATATATTCATTGCTATTCAGAGGCATTTAAGCAGTATTCCAGCTATAAAAAAGTAATTGTTTTCGGAGAAAATTCGTTAGAATGGATTTTCGCCTTGTATGCTGCCCTAAAAAATGATTCGATTGCCATTCCCGTGGATGTACAATCTACGGTCAATGAAATAAAATATATCATTACTGATTCACAACCCGATATTATTTTTACCAGTACGGCAAAACGTACGTATATGGAATCGATTACGCAAGAAATGGGTGTAAAAATACCGGTAATAAGTAAAGAAGATATCGATACTGAAGATGTTAATAAAAAACCTTTTGTTGATATTTTCCCTAAAGACGTAGAGAATACAGCCTTGATTATTTACACATCGGGCACAACAGGATCTTCGAAAGGGGTCATGCTTTCCTATAAAAATATTTATTTCAATCTTAATGCTGTTTGCTGCGAAGTACCAATTATTACTAAGGAAAGAAACACCATGATTTTGCTCCCTTTACATCATGTTTTTCCATTATTGGGCTCGTTAATGGCTCCCCTATTTATTGGTGGAACGATTTATATCGCCGACGGATTAAACAGTGAAGCTATTTTACAGACATTAAATGTGGGAAAAATCAATTTAATAATTGGTGTACCACGACTATATGAAACATTGGCTAAAGGAGTCATGGATAAAATAAATGGTCAAGCTTTATCAAAATTCATGTATAAAACAGCTAAATTAGTTCAAAGTCAAACTTTTTCCAAATTTATATTTAAAAAAGTTCATACTAAATTCGGCGGACATTTAGAATATCTTGTATCCGGCGGAGCTGCTTTACCCAAAGAAACGGCAAAAATCTTTAAGAATTTGGGATTCTATATATTAGAAGGATATGGAATGACAGAAACCGCTCCTATGATTAGTTTTACTCATCCGGGGAAATGGAAAATCGGTTATGCCGGTTTACCGCTTAATGGTATGGAAGTAATAAGTATGGATGGTGAAATTTGTGTAAAGGGTCCCAATGTTATGCAAGGATATTATAATCGTCCCGAAGAAACCGCTCAAATCATACGCAACGGATGGTTACATACCGGCGACATCGGCATTATTAATAAATTCGGCATTCAACTAACCGGAAGACTAAAAGACATTATCGTAACCTCTAACGGGAAAAACATTACCCCCGATGAATTGGAATCTCAACTTGTTAAAAGCTCACCTTATATCAAAGAAATCGGTGTTTTTATGCACGATGGCATATTACAAGCCTTAATATATCCCGAAATGACTCAAATTAGGTCGAAATCGGTGGATGAATTGCCCGAAATAATCAAAAAAACTGTTTTGGATTTCAATACACAAGTATCTCCGTATAAACGTATTAAACGATTTCATATCATTTCCGAAGAACTTCCTAAAACACGTTTAGGTAAAGTTCAGCGATTCAAATTAAAAGATTTTGTTGAAAACCGCAAAATTCAACAAAACAGCAATGTTTCCAAAAATTATAGTGAAGAATATCTTTTACTTAAAGAATTCATTGAAAAAGAAACGGGCTATATAGCCAACGAAAACGACCACTTTGAAATTGACCTTGCTATGGATTCCTTAACGCGGGTTTCGCTCATGGCATTCATTGAAAACACGTTTGGATTGATATTGAACGAAGAAAATTTAAACGAATTGAATACACTTGCTTTATTAAGTGAGCATATAAAACAATCGCACACTACTTTAACGCACGATAAGACTGTTAGTTGGAAAGAAATACTTTCCGCAAAAATACCTTCCTTTCAAATTCCCAAATCGGGTATCACTCATCATGGAATGAATAATTTGTCGAAAATTGTTTTCAATCTCATGTATCGCTATCGCAGTCATGGCATCAATAACATTCCAAATGAACCTTGTATCATTGTAGCCAATCATCAAAGTGCATTGGACGGACTTTTTATCACTTCCAAGATGACACATGATATGTATAAAAAGACCTATTTCTTTGCTAAAGAAAAACATTGGGAAAGTCGTCTAATGAAATTTATGGCTCGCAAAAACAATGTGATATTAATGGATATTAATAAAAATGTAAAAGAGGCTTTACAAAAACTTTCCATTGTATTAAGAGAAGGAAAAAACGTAATTATCTTTCCGGAAGGAACACGTTCAAAACAGGGCATGAAAGACTTTAAAGACACCTTTGCCATTTTAAGTAAAGTTTTGAATATACCTGTTGTTCCGGTAGTTATTTATGGTTCAAACAGAGCTTCTTATAGACACTTTAAATTCCCTCGCTATTTTGCTCCCGTTAAAGTTGAATTTTTACCTCCGGTTTTTCCAACCGAAAGTGATAATTTTCAATCGTTAAAAACAAAAGTTCAAAAGATTATTTCTGATAAAATTAATCATTCGCGAGAAAAAGAATAATTACTTGGTGTAAAATTCCAAAATTTTAATTCGAAAAAGATAATCGAATTTTGATTGAATTTCTTTTGACAACGCTTCCTGAAACCGCAGTTTAGCATTGGTATAATCATAAATAGTTGAACTTCCGGCTTTGTATTTTGTTTCTTCATACTGCAAAGCTAATGAAGTTGCTTCAACTGCCTTTAGAGCGGCTGAATATTTATCTTTTGAAACCACGGCATTGGTGTAAGCTTGTTCTATTTCTTTGATAAGACTGTTTTTAACTTCTTCATTTTGTATTTGATACGAAGAATAATTTAACTTCGATAATTTTACATTGTTACAAGTTGTCAGTTTATCGAAAATCGGAATTGTTAAGGAAAGAGCAATCATTTCCCTTGAATTATTACTCATTTGTTTCCCGAAAGGAAGGTTTCCGTTTGCCACATTATCGGGAAGAATAAGATAATATCCTGTTCCGTAACTTGCCGATAAACTCAAAGAAGGATAATATCCTGCTTGTGAAATTTTAATATCGTTTTTACTTTTCTCCAAGCGTAAACGAGCGGCTTTGATAACCGAATTATTTTGAAGGCAACTATCAATAATACTCTGTTTATTAGCATTAAATTCCGGCAACGAAGCATTTTTATCATACAAATCGGTTTCATCCACCTCAAAGGTTTCATCGGCACGAACATTCATTAATTGCGTTAAATCGAGTTTTGCCAATGCCAAATTATTCAATGCCTCGGTAAGCGATAATTCATCGTTGGCTACCGTTGCTTTTTGGGTATAAATTTCCGATTCGGGTGATTTACCGCTATTAACCAATTCTTCTATACGTTTTAATTCGGTTTTCGATTGAGCCAATTGTTCCTGAGCTATTGCATATATTTCTTTACAGAGCAACACTTGTAAAAAATAAGCGGTAATGGATATTTCGATATTGTCTTTGGCATGTTCTAAATCTTGTATGCTTGCCGATACATCAATTTTATTGGAAGCTATTTGATAATGAGTTTTAAACCCTTCAAACAATGGCATGGATATACCTACACCAAACGAAGTGGTCGATTGCGAATTATCTACAATAACGGCACTTGCTGATGCGGCTCTTCCAAAATCAAAATCTTGTCCTACCGAGGCATTGACGGAAGGCAACAGACTGTTTTTAGTCATCCTTAATTGGATTTTTTTGCTTTCCATTTCAACCATTTTCTGTTTTACCGTAAAATTATTTTCAAGGGCAAATTGAATACAACTATCTAACGTCCATTTTTTTTGAGCTTGAACAGTCGTTAGTAAAAGCAGAAAAATCACAATTGTAATTCCTTGTTTATGTATTATTTTCATTGTTTTTTATTTTTTCCCTTAATAACTTCTTTCACTTTGCCGCGAATTTTATCTTTCTTGGTAATCCCTTTTGTTACTTCGATATAAATACCATCGGAAAGACCGGTTTCGATACGCGTTTTAGTATATGGATTTTTTGGATTATTAGCATGATAAACATATACATATACCGTATCACCTTCAAATTCCAATGCACTTTCGGGAATGGACAACACATTTTCTTTTTGGGTAATAATCACTTCACCATTAGCACTATATCCCGACCTAATAAAATTACCTGCAATCGGTTTAACGGCAGCTTTAATTTCAAAGGTAGTTGCTCCGTTTTCAATAGTGGCTTGCGGAGAAATATATTCCAAAACAGCCTCACATTTACTGTCTTGCATGGCTCCTATAATCAAGTTTACCTTATTGCCGACAGCAATTTTTCCTACTTCGGTTTCATCAACTTTACCCACAAAAATCAAATCGGTCATGTTGGCAACAGTAGCAATGGTAGTCCCGTCATTGAAGTTATTTGCCTGAATCACCGAATTTCCAACTTTAACAGGAATATCAAGCAACATTCCGGCAATGGTGGAACGAATCTGGGTGCTACCGTATTTTGCC
>CAYZQG010000082.1:0-7322 GCA_964480685.1 uncultured Lentimicrobiaceae bacterium | reverse complement strand
AACGTCATTCCAAAACCGATTAAATCTTGATGGGAAGGGCGTTTGATAATGGGTAAGTCAAACCATAATCCATTGGTTTGATAGGCTTTAGTAACTGTATACCATTGTGAACGATTATATATTCCTACCCGAGCATCTCCATCAAAAAAACCTGTGGCAGCGGGATTTACGGCTATCGGATTCATCCAAAATTGTGAGTAATGTACATCCTGTGCCGATGACATTTTACACAGCCATAAAAATGCTATGGCAATATAAATTTTTCTCAGATGACATGCGTTCTTAAACATCGTTTATTTTACAAAAATCGTTTAACGAAATTTTTAACAAAAGTACTAAAATTATTAATATTGATTACAATTATCTAAAAAACAAAATAAATTATCTATTTATTTTCCATTTGTTTTTTTACCGTAGAAAACCACCGTATTTTTTCATAGCTTCGATTTATCGAATTCCGTTACTTCTTCATGCTTGAGATTTTATAAAATATTCTTCTTTTTTTGCGTTTCTGAAAGCCTAATTTTTGTATCTTTGCATAGATGTACAACTTCCGCAAAATACAATACAAATGCAAGAATTTAAGAAAGTTAAACTAATCCTTGAAAACGGGATTTCTTTTGAAGGTATGTCCTTCGGTTACGAAAAATCTACTTCCGGTGAAATTGTTTTTAATACGGCAATGGTAGGGTATCCAGAAAGTTTAACCGACCCGTCCTATGCCGGACAAATACTAACGGTAACTTTTCCTTTGGTAGGGAATTACGGTGTACCGCCGCAAGATACCTTCGAAAACGAAGTCTCTACCTTTTATGAATCGGAGAAAATACATGTCAAAGGCTTGGTTATCTCCGATTATTCGTTTGAATACAGCCATTGGAATGCTCAAAAAAGCTTATCGGAATGGTTAATTGAACAAAAAGTTCCGGCAGTTTTCGGTATCGATACGCGTGAATTAACCAAAATTATCCGCGAATCGGGTGCCATGAAAGCCAAGATTGAATTTGACAATGATCCGATTGATTTCTTGGATGTAGATCGTATTAACTGGGTGGCGGAGGTGAGTTGCCAAGAAGTAAAGACTTACGGGAATGGCAAATACCGTGTGGTATTAGTGGACTGCGGTACGAAAAACAACATTATCCGCTGCTTGTTAAAACACGACATAACATTGATTCGCGTACCTTGGGATTATGATTACAATACCTTGGATTTCGACGGACTGTTTATTTCCAACGGTCCCGGCAATCCGGCTCTCTGTCAAGTTACGGTTGATCATATTCGCCAAACCATGCAGACAAATAAACCTATTTTTGGGATATGTATGGGAAATCAGTTGTTGAGTATAGCCGGCGGAGGTAAAACCTATAAATTAAAATACGGACATCGCAGCCATAATCAACCGGTCATTCTCGAAGGAACGAAACGTTGTTTTATTACGTCACAGAATCACGGCTATGCAGTGGACAGTGAAAGTTTGGGAGAAGAATGGGACGTTTTATTTACCAATTTAAACGACCAAACCAACGAGGGTATTCGTCATAAAACAAAACCGTATTTTTCGGCACAATTTCATCCCGAAGCCTCTTCCGGTCCGACGGATACCGATTTTTTGTTCGACATTTTTATAGAAGCCATTCAAACCGGTGTTTTGCGTTCTGCCGTCAATTCGACCGTAAAAGAGTTAGATAAAGTGCGTAAAGTATTGGTTCTCGGTTCGGGAGCCTTAAAGATAGGCGAAGCCGGTGAGTTCGATTATTCGGGTTCTCAGGCATTAAAAGCTTTACGCGAAGAAGGTATTGAAACCGTTTTAATCAATCCGAATATTGCTACCGTCCAAACTTCCGAAGGTATTGCCGATAAGGTATATTTTTTACCCGTTACCCCTTATTTTGTCGAGAAAGTGATTCAAAAAGAACAACCCGACGGTTTGTTTCTTTCTTTTGGCGGACAAACTGCCTTGAATTGCGGCATTACACTCTACGAAACAGGTATTTTAGATAAATATAAAGTGCGTGTATTGGGTACTCCCGTTCAAACAATCATTAATACCGAAGACCGTGATTTATTTGTCAAAAAATTGGACGAGATAGGGGTGAAGACCATTCAGAGTATCGCCGTTCAAACTATCAAAGCTGCTCACGAAGCAGCCGAAACCTTGGGTTATCCCATCATCGTACGGGCAGCATTTGCCTTGGGCGGCTTGGGAAGCGGGTTTTGCAACAATGCGCAAGAATTACAATCGTTAGCCGAAAAAGGATTTAATTATTCGTCTCAACTTCTCATAGAAAAATCGTTAAAAGGTTGGAAAGAAATAGAATATGAAGTTGTTCGCGATAGATACAACAATTGTATCACCGTTTGTAACATGGAAAATTTCGACCCTTTGGGCATTCATACGGGCGAAAGCATCGTGGTAGCTCCTTCTCAAACATTGACCAATACCGAATTCCATAAACTACGTGAAATTGCGATTCGCATCGTGCGACATCTCGGCATAGTAGGCGAGTGTAATGTGCAGTATGCCCTTGATCCCGAGTCGGAAGATTATCGGGTGATAGAAGTCAATGCTCGTTTAAGTCGTTCGTCGGCATTGGCATCGAAGGCAACGGGTTATCCCTTGGCATTTGTTGCCGCTAAATTGGGTTTGGGCTACGGTTTGTTTGAATTAAAGAATTCGGTTACCAAAGTAACCTCGGCATTTTTTGAACCGGCATTGGATTATATTGTGGTAAAGATTCCGCGTTGGGATTTGGCGAAGTTTCATGGCGTAAGTTGTGAAATCGGTTCTTCGATGAAATCGGTGGGTGAGATTATGTCTATCGGTCGTTCGTTTGAAGAGGCATTGCAGAAAGGTTTACGCATGATTCAACAGGGAATGCACGGCTTTGTGGCTAACAAGGAATTGTTTACCGAAGAATTGGATTCCGATTTATCGGTGCCTACCGACAAACGTATCTTTTATCTTTCGCAAGCCTTGGAACAGGGTTATTCGGTTGAAACCATTTACAACTTAACAAAGATTGACAAATGGTTTTTATATAAATTGCAGCATATCATTGCTACTTCGCACGAAATAGAAACCTATAACGACAAAGAAGCCTTGCCTGATGCCTTGCTGTTGAAAGCAAAGCAAATCGGTTTTTCGGATTATCAACTTACCAAATTAATCTATAAACAGAAAATGCCGCGTGATGTAATGCGTGAAGAACGTATTCGCAGGGGTATTTTGCCCGTGGTGAAGCAAATTGATACCTTGGCAGCGGAATATCCGGCTCAAACAAACTATCTCTACCTTACTTACAACGGCACTGCCAACGATGTGCATTATTTGGGCGATCGTCGTTCGGTGGTGGTATTGGGTTCGGGAGCGTATCGCATCGGTTCTTCGGTCGAATTTGACTGGTGCTCGGTCAATGCCTTGTTAAGCATTCGCAAAGAAGGCTATCGTTCGGTGATGATTAACTATAATCCCGAAACCGTTTCGACCGACTATGATATGTGCGACCGTCTTTATTTTGATGAATTAACCTACGAACGTACACTCGATATTATCGGATTGGAAAATCCTTACGGGGTGATAGTTTCGACCGGAGGACAAATTCCTAATAATTTAGCAATGCTTTTAGATGCTTCGGGTGTGCCTATTTTGGGTACACAGGCTAAAGATATTGACAATGCCGAAGATCGTCATAAGTTTTCTTCGATGCTCGACCGCTTAAAAGTGGATCAACCGCGGTGGAAAGAGATGTCGTCGTTGGATGAAATTCATCAGTTTGTGGAGTGGGTGGGCTTTCCGGTCTTAGTTCGTCCTTCGTACGTGCTTTCGGGTGCGGCAATGAACGTGTGTTCCAATACCGAAGAGTTGATGAAGTTTCTTACCTTGGCAGCCAATGTTTCGCAAGAACATCCGGTAGTGGTTTCGGAATTTATCGAAAATGCAAAAGAAATTGAATTTGATGCTGTGGCTCAAAAGGGAAATATTATCCTCTATGCCATTTCGGAACACGTTGAATTTGCCGGCGTTCATTCGGGCGATGCAACCATACAGTTTCCTCCGCAAAAGATTTATGTCGAAACGGTTCGTCGTATAAAACATATTGCCCGCGAAATTGCTAAAGAACTGCATATTTCGGGTCCTTTTAACATTCAATTTTTGGCTAAAGACAATGCCATTAAGGTTATAGAATGTAACTTGCGGGCTTCGCGTTCGTTTCCGTTTGTATCGAAAATATTAAAAATCAATTTTATTGACCTTGCTACCCGTGCCATGTTATTTCCCGATAGGTTATTGGAAAAACCCAATAAATCGGAGTTTGAATTGGATTATGTCGGGATTAAAGCATCGCAATTCTCTTTTACCCGTTTGCAAAAAGCCGATCCTGTGTTGGGTGTGGATATGGTTTCGACCGGGGAAGTGGGTTGTATCGGCGATAATTTCGACGATTCGTTACTCACAGCCATGCTTTCGGTTGGATACAGTATTCCGAAAAAGCATATTATGATTTCTTCGGGCGAAATGAAATCGAAAGTTGAATTGTTGGATGCTTGTACGCTCTTGTACAACAAAGGGTATACGCTGTATGCAACAGGTGGAACGCATTTCTTCCTGAAACAAAACAAAATTGAAAGTATTTTGGTGGGATGGCCCGATGAACCGAATGCTCCGATGAATGTGATGGACTTGATCGCTCAAAAGCGTTTCGATTTGGTTATCAATATTCCGAAAGACCTTAGCGAACGTGAGCTATCGAACGGTTATGAGATTCGTCGTGGGGCTATTGACTACGCTATTCCGCTTATTACCAACGCTCGCCTTGCTCGTGCTTTTATTAAAGCGTTCTGTAAAATGGGAATTGATCGGATTCAGATTAAGCATTGGGAGGAGTATAAGTAGTTAGCTTTCAGTTTTCATGTTTCGAGTAGCGGGTGCCGAGTACCGAGAGAAGTTATAAGTAGTAAGTTTTTTCGATAGATTGGATAAATTGCTGATAACGCGGATTAAACGGATTTTCTCGGATTTGTTTTTGATATGGATTTTGAAACAGTCGCTATTTAATTAGTGCGTTTACTTATTTTATAGTATATGTTGCTTATTTCATGCTTGTAGTCGCACATTATATCCGTGCGTTTGCTTAATTGATAGTTTTACGAGGAGCGAGGAACGTGATTCGATTTTTTGTTACACAGAGAAATACAAAGTTTTACACAGAGAGCCACAGAGATGGAAGGGGGCTTAAATCACTTGTTCACATGTTTTTGCAGGTGTCTAATAACATTTTGTGAATTGTTCACTAATAATACTCGTATGTAAAATAGTATTGGCTTTGTATTGTTTCCTTTTTCCTTTTTGAAATGATTTCCTGCTTTTTTATTAAGAGTCCTCTTTCATCATAGATATATCTTGTATAATATTTATAAGGCTTTTTAATTTTCTCTGAAGCTTTTACAAGATTTCCTTTTTCGTCAAACTCATTTTTGAAGTTATAATGCCATCCAAAAAGTTTGTCATGGTCTTGTGATTTTTCGGAACCCCAATATTCCATTTTGGCAGTTGCAGTTTCAAAAATAGTTGTGTCAAATCTATAGGGCTTGCCTTCCATATACCAGCATTTAATAGTCGTGTTTTTGTTCGGATAAGTTAGAAAATCAGTGGTGTCATTTTTATTTAAGCTTACACTCTTTATAAGGTTATAATTGTCGTCATAGTAAAAAGTTGTAAATATAATATTACCGTCCGCAGTTGAATCTATTAAAAAAGTCAATTGTCCGTTGTTTGAATAGTAAAATGTTTCAACGTTGTGAAATTGATTTTCTCCGTTCCAAAACCAAAACTGTTTTACTTTTTGTCCTTTAGTATTGTAATATGTTACAAGCTGCTTTTGTAATGTACTTCCATTAATAAGATACATTGTCCGTATATAAATTTTGTTATTCTGATAAGCTGAGTCGCTCTGAAAAATGTCGAGTTCCTGTGAATAAGAGTTATTAAAGGTTAAGATTGCGATTATGGAAAGAAGTATCCGTATAAATTTGCGTACAACATATCTTTTTCGCAATAAAAATACAGCATTAGTAATAATTTGTGTAAACCACTTATTTACAAAAGTTATAAAAAGTAGTAAAGCTATAGAATAGAATAAAATTTTTAAAATGAACCAACTATGCATATACAAATTGTAATTTATTACCCTGAAAATAATTCCTTTTTACAATCTATCATTCCGGGTTATTTTCGATACAAAAGTAAAAAATTATATAATATAAAACAGATTTTCGGTTGAAAAAGAAAATTTTCAGAAAATATGTTTGATAAATGAGGAATAATATTTTCTATTACAAAACTTTGTTTTCTGCTATTTGAATTTTAAACCCATTCGGATCATGGATAAAAATAAAGGTATGTTCGGGGTTTGGTTTAAAAGGACCAAGTATGTTGTTGATGCCGTTTTCGTTGAGTTGTAACATCTTTTTTTCGATAGAATCTGTTTCAAATGCCACCGAAATATCTTTTCCATATTGAATATTCTTGTTTTCGGAGTCGTAAATCAATTCAAAACTGATGCTTTGACCGTCTAAAAAACAAATTTCCATGCCCGGTTTTACCGTGAATTGTTTTAATAATTTTAATCCCATTATCTCGGTATAAAATTTTAACGACTCTTTCATGTCATTAACATAGATTGTCATCCAACAGATTTTCATAATATAAAATTTATAGTTTAATCAATTAATATTTGTAACTTCTTCAGCAAAGATATACATAAAAATTTCTTTAATCAGCAGAAACGTAACTGTGTTACAAGGGGAAGGGTTAAAATTGTTTGATAAAAACTCTTCGTTTTTTGTGGTTTTCATAATCCCATCTTCTCCATTGTGATGACATTCGGTAGTTTGTTTCAAGTTCAGGATTTGATTCGGCAAATTTATATCCTTTTTTGGCGGTATTTTGCATGATATCGGCAAAAACAATGGCATTAACGCCTTTACTTTGATAGTTAGGGTGAACAGCCATGAGATATAAATCAAGTATATCGTTCTTTTTTAAGGCACGCAACAAATAAAACCAACCAAAAGGAAAGATACGACCTTTTGCTTTTTGCAGTGCTTTTGTAAAACTCGGCATGGCAATACCAAAAGCAACCACATTATCGTGTTCGTCCACTACAACCGAAATGGTATCAAGTTGTAAAAATCCGAAATTTTGTTTTATGTAAAATTTAATTTGTTCTTCATTGAGTTTTGAATAGCCGTATAAATTAGAATAGCAAGTCATTAGAAGGTCGAAAACTTTAAAAGCATAGTTATCAACCATTGCTTTG
>CAYZQG010000081.1:0-7360 GCA_964480685.1 uncultured Lentimicrobiaceae bacterium | reverse complement strand
TTGTTTGTTTCAGCTTGTTTCGATGCCTGTATATACTCCATGATTTCGGTTGAAGGAGTTCCCGGGTATGCATATATTCCCGATATACCGGCATCCAAGGATGCTTGTGCGATGGCTTCATCTCCTAACAATAATAATTTTTGCATAATATCTATATTTTTTATTATTATATATTTAATTAAATTTTAATACACAAATTTTAATGGCACAAAGATACCAAATAAATCATTTCAAAAATAAATAAATGGGAAAAGAATTTTCGTATTAATATGTTTTTTCGTTGAGCAGTTTGCCGGATTCATCGTAAAACTTCCATGTGCCTGTTTTCTTGCCGTTTTTATACTGACCGACATAATGCAGGTTTCCATTAGGATACCAAACTGTGTATTTTCCGTCTTCTTTTCCATTGACAAATATTCCTTGGCTGTTTTTCTTACCGTTTTCAAACCAAGAAGTCCAGATGCCGTTGCGTTGTTGTTGAGGGTTATACGTGCCTTCGATGAATGTTTTTTCATTTTGAAAAAACATGGTTTCTTTATAAATGGTTTTGTTGCCGTTTTTGTCTACAATGTATTCGATGGTTTTCTTGGGTTTTCCATTAGCCCAAGTATCAACGATTAGGGTTTCGGTTTTTTTATTTTGGCAAGAAACCAATAAAAACGCTATAAAGAAAGCAACATAAAATTTGGATTTTACGTTCATAATTATTTTGAAGATTTTTTATAGGCATCGTTTAATTCCTTAATAACTTCATCGGTGATATCGTACACTTTATTGGCATATAAAATTGCCGAACCGGTTGAGGTTGCCAATACATAATCGGCTTTGTATTTACTGTTGTTGACTCTTTGGGCAGCATTGACTATCGAATCGGTAATTTCTCGATGAACGGATTCTTCTTTAGAAGCAAGGATTTTAGAGTATTGTTCCTGTAAACCTTGCAAATCGGCAGCTTCTTGTTGAAGTTGTTTTTCTGCATTTTGAATTTGGGTTTGAGTAAGGTTGTTTTTCTGTAAGTTGATTTGATAGTTTTTGTATTTTTCTTGCAGGATGTTTTGTTTGGAAGCTAATTCTTGTTGGTATTTGGTAGCTTCGGATTCCAAATCTTTTTTAAGTTGATCGGCAAGAGTAAAATAGTGGATGATGGAATCATTGTTTACGGTCAACATTATGGAATTTTTGCTGCTTGAAATAATATTGGATAATTTGTCAACATCTTTATTGCCGGTAAAATGAAAGATATACAATACGATTAGTCCGGCTAAAAGAATAAAATAGGCGATATAACTACATAAAGAAGTGGTATTAATGCAACATTTTTTTGCGACAGCATGTTGAGTTTCTTCCTTTTGAATAATTTCTTGTTGTGGAGCTTGTTCTTCAACTTTTGTTTCGTTTACGATAGTTTCGTTTATATTATTTTCGTCCATGTGATAATAGTTTAGATGTTTATTATTAATTTCCCATATCGGATAAGAATTTAATTCTCATAATACGAATTTCTTCCATAGTATATTCGTCTTCTCCCAAGTCTTTAAGCGCTGTTTCGAGGGAATCTATTTCAGTATTCATAAGATAATCAATGATTTCTTCTTGATGATAAATGTCAATAGTTTCTTCGATATAATAACTGAGGTCGAGTTTGGTGCCGGAGAATATAATGCTTTCGATTTCGGTTAGCAGTTCTTCTTTGGTAAGATTTTTTGCGCGGGCAATGTCTTCAAAGCTGATTTTACGGTCAATATTTTGAATGATATACACTTTTAATCCGGATTTGTTAATAACCGATTTAACAACCAAATCTTGGGGACGTTCAATTTCATTGTCTTCGACATATTTTCTGATAAGGTCAATAAAAGGTTGTCCGTATTTTTGTGCTTTACCGGCTCCGACACCGGTAATTTGTGTCATTTCGTCCATTTTAGTAGGGTATTGTACGCACATATCTTCCAACGAAATCTCTTGGAAAATAACATAAGGGGGAAGATTTTCTTTTTTGGCAATACTTTTAAGTAAATCTTTCAACATATTAAAAAGGACTTTATCGATTACGCCGTCTTTTTGTACGGGAATGGCATCGCCGATGTCTTGGTCTTCATCCTCTTCTTCTTCGTCGTCTTTAACAATGGGAATAGAGTAGGGTTTTTTAAGGAATTTATCACCGGCGGGAGTTATTTTGATAATTCCGTAATTTTCAATATCCTTTACAATAAGTTTTTCAAACAGCATTTGCCGAATTAAAGAAGACCAAAATTTTTCGTTTTTGTCTTGTCCTTCACCAAAGCATTTGAGTTGATTATGCTTGAATTTTTTTACATCGGAGCTTGTTTCTCCAATTATTACATTGATGATGTGTTTGTCTTTATACTGTTGTTTCAATTCTTTGATTGTTGACAGTAAAATCTGAACGTATTCTTTTCCTTCCATTTTTTGTTTAGGGTGTAAGCAGTTATCACAGCAACCGCAATTATCGTTTTCGTATGTTTCTCCGAAGTAAAACAGCAGGTGTTTTCGACGGCAAAGATTAGTTTCTGCATAAGCAATGGTTTCGGATAATAATTGTTTGGATATCTCTTGTTCTGAAAAAGGTTTATTTTTCATTAGCTTTTCCAGTTTCATCAAGTCCTCGTAGGCATAAAAAGCAACGCATGTAGCTTCACCGTCATCACGTCCGGAACGACCTGTCTCCTGATAATAGCCCTCCAAACTTTTGGGCATATCGTAATGTATAATATAACGTACATTAGGTTTATCAATTCCCATGCCAAAAGCAATCGTTGCCACAATGACATCAACATCTTCCATAAGGAATTTATCCTGATTTTCAATACGTATATTTCCATCCAATCCGGCATGATAGGGTAGTGCTTTGATTTTGTTTACTTTTAATTTTTCTGCAAAATCTTCAACTTGTTTACGACTAAGGCAATAAACAATACCTGACTGACCGGAATGTTTTTTTATAAATTTAATAATTTCCTTGTCAACATCGGTGTTTTTTTCTCGTATTTCATAATAAATATTCGGGCGATTGAAAGAAGATAAAAAGATGTCGGCATCAAGCATGCCAAGATTTTTTTGTATATCATGACGTACTTTGGGTGTTGCCGTAGCGGTAAGTGCCATAATGGGAATTTTCTTTCCCAAGGAATCAACTACATTTTTAATGCGTCGGTATTCGGGCCGAAAATCATGCCCCCATTCCGAGATACAATGGGCTTCGTCGATGGCAAAAAAGGATATTTTTAACCTTTTTAAAAGAGTAATATTTTCTTCTTTAACTAACGATTCGGGCGCAACATAAAGGATTTTAGTCTTACCACTGTATAAATCCTCTTTCACTTCCATTTGTTCGGCTCGGGTTAGTGAGGAATTATACACATGGGCAATTCCTGTTTCCATGCTGAAATTCCGAAGTGAATCTACTTGATTTTTCATTAAGGCTATCAATGGTGAAATAACAATGGCAGTTCCTTCCATCATCATGGCAGGCAGTTGATAACACATCGATTTACCGCCTCCGGTCGGCATGATTACAAAAACATCTTTGCCTTCTAATATGGTTTGAATAACAACTTCTTGATTCTGTTTGAAATGGTTAAATCCAAAAATGTTTTTTAATTGATGATGTAACTCTTGAGATGAAAATTGAGCCATACGTTTTGTATTATAATACTTGTTATTTCAAAAAAAATAATCTGCTTTGTATATCTATACTTTTTGTTTATCGTTTTTTTTATTTATGCAAAGATATAAAAAAACGATAAAGGAAACCTTTTTTTTTATCTTTTTTTAAAATAATTGTTCGAACATAAATTTTATGAATCGTTATTATGCATAAAGTGCATTGAGACAAATATTTAAAATTTCGGATGCTCGATTTTTTGATTCGATACACTATCTTTCTTATAATAGTTTGTTGCTAAACGATGGGTTAAAGGTATAAATTCAAACGTTCAAACCAAATTTGTGTTTATTATTTTATCTATGAATAGATTTATAATTATTTATTTTATTATTTTTGCAAATATTTATATAGTACAAAATATTATTTTTATGAGACAAAGTATTGCAATTATTATTTTAATATTCTGTGTAAGTTTAGGTTTTGCTCAAAAGGGTAAATATTCCAAAAAAGTAAACTCCGGTAAATTAATTGAAAAGGGAATGGAAAAGTATGATAATTCCGAATGGGAAGAATCGGCTAAGTGGTTTGAAGCGGTTCCATTGGGTGATACATTATATAATTTAGCTCAATTCGAACTTGCTTACAGCTACGAAAAACAATTACGTTTCGATGAAGCTTTTGCTATTTTATATCGTTTATTGGAAGTAAAGGATGAGAAATTGTCGAAAAGTATGGTATATATTGAGTTGGCAAATTGTTATAGTGAAAATGATACATTTGATAAAGCCATTCAAATATATGATAGTGTATTGATGCTTTATCCTTATAATTATCTGATTTATTTCAATAAAGGTACTGTTTATCAAAAGATGGAATTGCATGATAGCGCCATAAAATGTTTTGAAAAAGCCATTTTTTGTAATCCGGCTTATCAATTAAGCCATTACCAATTAGGGCTGTCGCTTATTCAACAAAAATTATATATTCCGGCTGTTATGGCATTGAATTTTGCAGCCATGTTGTATCCCTCTCGAAAAGAAGCCTTGTATTCTTTACAAAAGTTATCGGAATTATATGCCTCCGGTTTTGATAAAAACAGTGCAAATAATCTTAAGGATATAAATCCGGAATTGGAAACTCGTAACGAGAAATATAAAAAATGGGAAACTTTAGTGCGGTCGGAATTTGCATTAAATAAAAAGTATAAACTTAAATCAAAGATAAATCATTTATTGGTAAAACAGAATCAATTTATTTTTGAAAATTTAGTGCTCGATACTAACTCCTCTTTTGTTGAGGATCAAATGTATATTCCCTTTTTCAAATTAATGGTTAAAGATAAAAAAGTGTATGATGTTTTTTGTCATTTAATATTAAGTAATACCGATATTGAGGATGGTGCCGTGATGAAAAGAGCTCAAGATATGGACAAAGAGTTGGAAGAAATTTGGGCTATCTGTTTGAAAGTAATGCAAGAAGCTATGAAAAACGGAATTGGAATCGAAAACAAAGATAATTATTGTTATGAATATACTAATAATTATAACCTTATTGCTTTTGGGCCTTTTTATAAAGATGCTAAGGGTAAACGCATTGAAAATGGGCATTGGTTTATTTTATCGAATGACGGTTATTTGTATAAAGAAGGTGATTATATTAATGGTAAAGAGAATGGAAATTGGTATTATTATGATGTATATGGTAATGTTATTCAAGACTTCCGCCAATTGAACGATAGCATTATTGATACCGGATATGTTTATTTTGATAGAACTCAAAAAGAAAACACAAAATTGCTGGATAAAGAAGTGCCTTTTAAAAATGGAAAAGTCGAAGGGCTTAGAAGTGTATATAATCGTTCGGGTTTTTTAATTGAGAAAGCTAATTGGAAAAATGATTTATACGACGGAGATTTTTTTTATTATTATGATCAAGGGATGCCTAAATATTCCAGCGTTTACAAAAAGGGGGAATTATTGGGAACTTCTATCGAATATTATCCCAATGGAGATATTCAAAGTGAATTTGTCTTTTTAGAAAAAGATAAAGAAGGAACTGCCGTTACGTATTTTCCGGGTGGAAAGATTGAAAAACAAGGTGCGATAATGAACCAAAAAGCTGTGGGTTTATGGAAAAGCTATTATTTTTCGGGGAGTTTATGTAGTGAGGTTTATTATACCAAAGATGGAAAAGAAACCGGTGATTGGGTTTATTATGAAAATAATGGACTTGTTGATTATAAGGTTTCTTATGATAATGGGAAGAAAAATGGCGATGAAATTTTTTATAATAAGGGGAAAATACTTTATAAAAATGTATATAAAAACGGGACATTAACCGAATTGATTACTTATTTCCCCGATGGAAAAGAAAGAGAAAAATTTACGCCTGTTAATAAACTCATCGTTGCCAATATTTACAACAACGATTCAATCAACGATTATTTGTATAAAGTAGTGTCTTATAAATTAAATGGGGAAAGAGAAGGAAAATTTTTTGAATATGCTCCCAATGGAAAAATATTGGCAGCTATAAGTTATAAAGACAATAAACAAAATGGGTCAACTATTACCTATTATCCTAACGGAAAAATGATGGTCTATGTGGAATTAAATAACGATGATTATGACGGACTTTACCTCCACTATTACGAAAATGATTCTTTGTCGGAAGAAGGTATGTTTTCAAAAGGTGAAAAAATGGGAGCTTGGTATACGTATTATATGAATGGTACGATTAAATCTTTAGAAATATATACGTATGATGAAATTACTTATAAATGTGAGTATTTTATGAGTGGTTTGAAAAGTTTAGAAATGAATTATATAGATGGATTACCGATTTCAAATACGATGTATAATGAAAAAGGAGAGGTGATTAAAAAAATGTTATTTGAAAACGGCAATGGCGATCAATGTACCTATTATCTGAACGGTAAAATAGAATCCAAATCAAAATTGATTGCCGGAATATTAAAAGATACTACGACCTGGTATTCGTTTGATGGGAAAGTCTGTGATTATGCCTACTGTATTGCCGGTGAATATTATGGCGTTGTAAACATCTATTTCGATATCAACGATTCTAAAGTGAGAATGAAATCAACTTATTTAAAGGACAAAGAAATTGATACGGTTAATTTTTATAATGAAAACGGTAACCCGTCATTTCAATATTCCTATGAATACGGTATAACCCAAGGTAAAATGAAACGATTTCATTATAATGGAAATCTAAGTGTCGAAGGTAATTATGATTCGGATAAAAGACAAGGTGTTTTTACCTATTATGCTATTGACGGAAAAACTGTCATTTATCAATTATTATATGATAATGATCAAATAATAGCCTATTCTTATATGGATAAAAATCAAAAAATGACCGACTTTAAACCTATAAGAAAAGAAAAAATAGAAGTTATAAGCTATTATTCCGATGGTACGGTATCGAATAAAGTAACGTTTGAAAACGGATTACGACAAGGGAAAGAATATGCCTATTATCCCAATGGAAAATTATTTGAAGAAGTCGATAACCTTGATAATGAATATCACGGCATGTATAGGCGATGGGATGTAAACGGAAAACTTATCGGAGAAACAGAATTTCTTTACGGTTATTTACATGGGAAATCTAACACATATTTTGAATATGGAAATGTTTCTCAACAAGCCGAATATATATACGGTTTATTAAACGGAGAGGTAAAACGATATGATAAAAACGGAAAAC
>CAYZQG010000080.1:0-7604 GCA_964480685.1 uncultured Lentimicrobiaceae bacterium | reverse complement strand
ATCCATGTCTGAATTTAGACCAAAATTCATCTTTGTTTTTCACATCATCCGATAGTTCAACCACAATTATCGCTAAGCCGTCTTTGGATATTGAATATGTTCTTTCTTTCTTAACTTCTTTATAACTGAATAAGTATTCTTCTAAGGGTTTGGTAAGTTGTTTTTCTATTTCGGACGAAGATACGCCCGGATAAACTCCAATAACCAAACCCTGTCGTATCGTAAAAACCGGAAATTCCTGTTTAGGCATTATAAAAAGCGAATAGATGCCAAACACCATTAACATAATCACAAACAGAAAAATAATCTGTTTGTTTCTCATCGAGAATTCGATTATCCGTTCGAGAATATTTTTCATTCAATGTTAATTTGGGTTCCTTCGCTTACTTTTTGATAACCTTTAATTATCACTAAATCATTTTCGTTTAATCCATTTTCAATGATAATGCCGTTATCGCTTAAATTTCCAATAGTAACAGTACGTTTTTTTGCCGTATTGTCGACTGCTAACCAAACAAAATGCTCTCCGGTATGCGATAATTTTACCGCTTGTATCGGTAACGTTATAACATTGAGCGTATCGTTTGAAAATAACTGAACTTTGCATATCATTCCAGGCATTAATTGTTTGTCGTTGTTATCAATGGGTAACGTTATTTCATAACTGTGTGAAAATAGATTGGCTTCTATGCCTTTTAAATCTACCTTGCTTTTATAATGTCGATTGTTTAAAGCCCCAACCGTAACGGTTGCTTTTTGCCCTGAATGAACGCCGGAAATAATGTTTTCAGGAATCGGAACTTTAACAATAATATTTTTCGTACTTAACAATCGAATGGCTTCCATCGTTGGTAAAACAAACATACCTTTTTCAATTTTGCGTTTTCCAATAATGCCATCAAAAGGTGCATATAAATTCGATTCCGAAAGGTTTTTTTTGGCGATACTTTCTTCCGAACGTGCTTTTTCAAGATTAGTTAACATTTCAATCCATTGTATTTCAGGAATACTTCCTTTTTCATGCAATTGTTGTAAACGCGTATAAGCATCTTCCGCTTGTTTGCGAATAGCCACTGCAGCACTATAGGTGCTTTGTAAATTTTCCTTGTTTATTGTTGCTAACAGAGTTCCTTTTCGCACATATTGTCCTTCTTGTACATATACTTCGTTTACATTTCCGGGAACTGAAAAACTCAGCGACGAAGCATATTCTTCCTCAATTTTTCCTATATAATCTTGAAATAATGTATCTGAATGCAGTTGTACTTTTACGACTTCAACCGGAATCGGTAATCGATCATCATGATTAAAATGTTTACATGAAATAAATGAAATAATTAAAATCAAATATATATATATATAAATCTTTCTATGATTACAAAACATGGTGCTTTCTATTAATTTAGTATGTTTAATTTTACATTATTTTTATTGCCAGCATATCGTAGTCGTTAAACTTCTTTTATCTTTTGTTGTTAATCAATTAAACGGGCAATTTTGTAAAAAAATATGCCAATTGTAATACAAATTTAAAAAAAAATAAAATTTTTTATAAACGATTCTATGAAATATTTATATAATTCAGATAATGAAGAAAATACAGCTATTTTTGCCGGAGGTTGCTTTTGGGGTGTCGAACATCTTATGCAACGACAAAAAGGCGTGATAACTGTCGAAAACGGATATACAGGTGGCACTACTCAACACCCAAATTATGAACAAGTGTGCAAAAATATTGGGGGACATGCCGAAGCAGTTCGGATTCACTTTGACCCTCATGTTACCGACTTTGAAACACTTGCTATATTGTTCTTTGAAATTCACGATCCTACGCAACTCAATCGTCAAGGTCCCGATGTGGGTATTCAATACCGTTCCGAAATCTTTTATCTTTCCGAAAAGCAAAAACTAATTTCCGAAAAGCTTATTAACGATTTGAAAAATAGAGGCTATGATGTGAAAACAAAACTTACACCGGCTTCTACTTTTTATCCTGCCGAAGAATATCATCAAGATTATTATCAACATAAAGGAACTCTCCCTTACTGTCATGTATATACTAAACGATTTTAAATGTATTAATTATATTTAATTTTGTTGAAATATTGAATTTTAGTTTTTTATGTGAATTTTAAAACTAAGCAAAGTGAAAATATAATATCTTATCATAACATTCGTTTTAACATAAAAATTTAAATAAATATAGTATTAACCACATTAAACTGCAAAAATGAAAAAAATACAAATCATACTTTTTCTTATAATTTTACATAGTTCATTGTTTTCTCAAAATGAAAGCGGCTTATATGATAATATAGGCTTTTATGGTGTTTATCAAGCAGATTGGGCGTTGATAGAAAAAGATGATAAAATAGGTTTTATCAATAAAAAAGGTCAAGTTATCGTTAAACCGATTTTTGATACTATTGGTTATTTTGATGATTCGGCAGAAAATTTAGCCTTGGTTGAAATCAACGATAAAGTAGCGTATATTAATCGAGAAGGTAAAATAATCACCAAATAAATTAACGGGTTGATTAGTAATAATCAAACCGTAAATGTTTAACGGTTAATCCTTTATTTATAAGTTGTTTTAAAGAATCAATTCCGATACGAAGATGTTCGGTGGCATACTGTTGGGTAACCATTCGGTCGCTTTGTTCGGTTTTAATACCGGCAGCTAATAATGGTTGATCCGAAACCAATAAAAGAGCTCCGGTAGGAATTCGGTTATAAAAACCTACCGAAAAAAGAGTCGCTGTTTCCATGTCAACAGCGGTTGTACGTGTACGTTCAAGATAATTTTTAAATTCTTCGTCGTGTTCCCATACTCTTCGGTTGGTTGTGTAAACGGTTCCGGTCCAATATTCTCTTCCATAATCGCGTATAGTAGAAGAAATGGCTTTTTGCAGGTTAAAAGCCGGTAATGCAGGTACTTCTTTAGGGAAATAATCGTCCGAAGTTCCCTCACCTCGAATGGCGGCAATAGGTAAAAGAAATTCACCCAAACCGATATAAGGTTTTAGACTGCCGGTTTTTCCTAAAAATAATACTGCTTTAGGCATGATCGCCGAAAGTAAATCCATTATAGTTGCTGCCATCGGGCTGCCCATCGAAAAATTAATAATTGTAATATTGTCTTTAGTAGCACTTTGCATCGGATAATCCAAGCCACAAACTTCGGTCTCCATGATTTCGGCGAAGTTATTAACGTAACTTTTAAAATTAGTTAGGATAATATATTGTCCGAATTCTTCTAATTTTAATCCCGTATATCTTGGCAACCAGCTTTCTACAATATCCTGTTTTGTTTTCATATTCTATCAAGAAATTAGTTATTTCATCGCAAAAATACATTAAAATATAACACCATTTTTATTAATTTCGATAATTTTAAAAAAATAATATACTTTTGCATCTAATTATTTAATACGGTTGAATATGAAAAATCAAATTAAATACTATCATATTTTGTTTACTGTAGGTGTTATAGCATTAATTGGCGGAGCCATTGATCCTTTAGAAGGTTCTATTGTTATTGCTTGTGGAAGTGTGTTGATAAGCATTTCTGCCTATTTAAAAAAAGACTCTTTCAAGAAATTATTCCTAATTTCAAGTTTGATGATTGTTTTTGGGGTTTGTTTTTTATTTTACTTATCTTCACTTGGTGGTTTTGGAGGAAAATCAAGTCTTTCGTGGTGGTGGAGTCTGCTGATTATCCCTTATCTTTTAGGTTGGTTAATAAGTGTTATTGCACTTATAGTTAAAGCATTTCGAGTGTTAAATAAGAAAAAATAAATTACTTTTCTTTTAAAAATTGCACTAATTTAGCGATGGATAAACCACGATGACTGATACGATTTTTTTCGTCCATATCCATTTCGGCAAATGTAATCTTATATCCAATGGGTTGGAAAATGGGGTCATAGCCGAATCCTTCGATGCCTTTCTTATAGGTAAGGATTTCACCTTTAACTTTTCCTTCAAATAGATATTCTTTTCCATCAATAATTAAAGCAATTACAGTTCGAAATTGAGCTTCACGACGGCTGATGTTTTGCATTTCTGTCAATACCTTGTTCATATTGTCGTCAAACCGACAGGCTTCCCCGGCATAACGAGCCGAATAAACTCCGGGTCTGCCGTTTAAGGCTTCAATTTCCAAACCGGTATCATCGGCAAAACAATTTTGTTTATATTTTGTATATATATATCTTGCTTTTTGAAGGGCATTTCCTTCCAAGGTTTCTTCTGTTTCGGGAATATCTTCTTGGCAATGAATATCTTCTAACGATATCAACTCAAATTGACTACCAAAAATGGCTTGTGCCTCTTCTAATTTATGTTTGTTATGAGTGGCAAATACTAATTTCATATTAGTTGAGTTTCAACAATGCTTCTTTAATACGGCGAACGGCTTCAACCAGTAATTCATTTGAGGTTGCATACGAAAAACGAATACAATTATCATCACCAAAAGCTACACCTTGTACGGTGGCTACGTTAGCTTCGTATAATAAATACATTGCCAAATCATTACTATCTTTTATCTTATATTCTTTATAGGATTTACCGAAATAAGCACTTATATCCGGAAAGAAATAAAAGGCACCTTGCGGTAAAATTACTTTGATGTCGGGAATGTCTTTTAATAAGGCAAACATCATGTCTCTACGTTCACGGAATTTAGTACGCATCGAAATAATATCTTGACTTGTTGTCGGATCTAATTCCATGGCAGCGATGGTAGCTCGTTGAGCAATAGAGCAAGTAGCCGAAGTAACTTGTCCTTGCAATTTATCGCAAGCTTTAGCAATAAAAAGAGGTGCACCGATAAATCCGATACGCCATCCGGTCATAGCAAAACCTTTAGCTACACCATTAATAGTAATTACTTGTTCTTTAATATAATCGAATTGAGCTAGGCTTTCATGTTTGCCTTCAAAATTGATATGTTCGTAAATCTCGTCTGCCATTACCATTACATGGGGATATTTCACCAACATATCGGCAATGCCTTTTAACTCTTCTTTGGTATATAACATGCCGGTAGGATTGGAGGGACTACTAAACATCATTAATTTTGTTTTGGGCGTAATGGCTTCTTCCAATTGTTTAGGCGTAACTTTAAAATTGTTTTCCAAGGTGGTTTTAACAAATATACATTTACCTTCCGCTACTTTTACGATTTCTTTATAAGAAACCCAAAACGGGGTAGGGATAATGACTTCATCTCCCGGATTGATTAAAGACATAACAACCTGATAAATAGATTGTTTAGCTCCTGTTGAAACAACTATTTGTTCGGGTTTATAATCCAAGCCGTTATCACGTTTAAATTTCTTGCTTATTGCCTCTCGCAGCTCAAGATAACCGGGTACGGGTGGATAGTGTGAATAATTTTCATCTATGGCTTTTTTGGCTGCTTCTTTTACGATTTCGGGGGTGTTGAAATCCGGTTCTCCAATACTTAAACTAATTACATCCTTTCCTTGGGCTTTTAATTCTCGGGCGATTCGTGTCATGGCAAGTGTTTCCGATTCCGACATTTGCAATACTCTATTGGCTAAAATTTCCATATCTGATATTTTTTATTTTTTATTGTCATAGAAAGTGCAAAAGTAATAAATAATGCTGCTCGTTTTGATGCTTGAAATAAAAATTTTATTAATTGAAATTCAATTATTTATGTCAATATACTGAGTTTTTTTTCAATGAAATGTAAAATTTATTGTTTTTTTTTGCATACTTACTTGCGAAATTTATATCGATTTGACAACCGAGAAATGCGGTCAATTTATAGGTTACGATTAAGTGGTGCCGAGCAAAGCATTCAGCGTTTATTTGGGAGAACTTTGAAAAATAGAACCCCTTATGTATTATGCTTTCTATACATTTAAAGCGTGATAGGGTGGATTGATAGCTTCAAAATAGCTCATTCGAATTATTTAGGTTGATCAGAATTGATTCATGCTATAGTTTTTCAAAATTTAAACTTTCAAAAATACGAACATTCTTTACATTCAAAATGCTTGGTATTCTAATAAATTAAAATTTTTGATGGAATTCTTTTAACGATAAACTATTTAGATTAACAAAAATAGCTATATCATTTGGTTTGAATAGAATAATTGAACCCTCACTTTTCATAGAAAAAAAATATTTTTAAAAATGATTTTCTATTGATTTTTTTTATACTTTTGCACCACAAAAAAATGGTGCTGTAGCTCAGTAGGTAGAGCGTCGGACTGAAAATCCGCAGGTCACTGGTTCAATTCCAGTCAGCACCACAAAACAATTTGTTTCAATATCATACATTAAGCCGTTCTATAGGACGGCTTTTGTTCTTTTTCTTTTATTCTTTATGAATATATATAGTTTCTACAGAAAAATGGAATAAGTATTTAGGATAGTTCGTAAATTAAGTATATACCGATTGTTTTTTTATAGAATACTTAATAGTAAGAATGTTACAATAAACATAATTAATTGGATAATAAAAACCGGAACTATAATAGTTGATTGATAAAACCGAAAGGTATAACTACTCATAGAAACCGGAAATGTAAATAATACCCTATGATATACTTAATGACGTTTTTCATAGAATAGTATTTTCGTTTATTCGCAGCGTGATTTTCACGAATTAAAAAACTATTTATTTGTATTACGATCTTCTGTATTTATGTATATCGGATGAATCCCAAGATTGATAAAGAAGGATATCGTGGATAGTGCGAATAAGTAAAATAAAGACTTTTAAATTGTTGTCGGCAAACCATTTGATGGCAGCATCTTCTTTTCGGCAAGCAGCAGCAAAAATTGAGAGAAAATTTAACTTGTGCTTTAGAAGCCATTCTATGGCATTGGGCTCGTTGTCAATAGCATTACTAAGTATGGCGAATTCGGGATACCCGTTTTTTAACAACCAGTCCAAAGCTTCTGTATCGGAGTGAATAGCTGCCGACAACGCTGCTAATTCAGGATAACCGTTATTTTTAAATATATCGGTAAACTTTCGATTTCCTTTTAAACTTTCGTTCAAGGCAACCAATATTTTAACATCATAATCGGTTAGACAGTGCATTTTTTTTATTTGTATAACAAAATATTTACATCATTGTTTTAATAATTTTTATTAATTTTTACAAGGATTTTTTACTTACAAACTTTTAATAAAAATCACTAATGTCCGATATAATTTTTAAAATGGATAGAGATTCTTCGCTTCACTTTGTTCCACTCAGAATGACAATTGGTTATTGTTTTAGGAGGAGGGGTTGTATGCGACGAAGCCGCATACAACCCCTCCTTTCATCTATTCAGAGTAAAATGCTGTCATTCTGAGCAAAGCGAAGAATCCCTATGTTTTTATCGGACAATAATAAATAAAAATGTAATGATATTATAATATAAATTTAATAATCTGATAATCTTTTGTTTATCCTTTGTGTTACATTTAATTTTATTTGAATCTTATTAGTGAATCAAAAAAGAAAAAATATAAAGTAAAAGGCGTTTAAGCAATAGTTGATGTTCGTATAGAACAAATAAATGAAAAACAAACTATTCTCATGATGATTTTAAGAGTAATTGATTTTGAA
>CAYZQG010000079.1:0-7630 GCA_964480685.1 uncultured Lentimicrobiaceae bacterium | reverse complement strand
CGCTGTTTTGTTGTCGAAAGAGAAAGTTATCATTTCCAATATTCCGAATATTCTTGATATTAATAGATTGATTGAATTATTAATGGGAATGGGTGTGAAAGTTGAAAAACTATTACCCGATACCTATAGTTTTGAAGCCCTTGAAGTTGATTTTGACTATATGCAAACAGATGCTTTTATCAATCAAGCCAATCGTTTACGCGGATCAATTATGATTTTAGGTCCCTTATTAGGCAGATTTAAAAAAGGTTTGGCTCCTCGTCCCGGTGGCGACAAAATAGGACGGCGTAAATTGGATATTCATTTCGATGGCTTATTAAAATTAGGTGCCGAATTGGAAATTTGTGAAGAAAAGATGTTATATAGTTTAAAAACCAATGGCTTAAAAGGCTGTTATATGCATCTCGAAGAAGCTTCGGTTACGGCTACGGCAAGCATTGTGATGGCTGCCGTTTTGGCAGAAGGAAGAACTACTATTTTTAATGCTGCTTGCGAACCTTATCTTTATCAATTATGTATAATGTTAAATAACATGGGAGCTAAGATTTCGGGCGTAGGGTCTAATCTTTTAATAATTGATGGTGTAGAGACTTTACACGCTTGTTCGCATCGTTTGTTGCCCGATATGATTGAAATTGGGAGCTTTATAGGTATGGCAGCCATAACTAAATCGGAGATTACCATTAAAAATGTTGGATACCAACATTTGGGAATAATCCCTAAAGTGTTTCAACGTTTGGGAATACAGATGGAACATAGGGGAGATGATTTATTTATTCCAGCTCAGGAACATTATGAAGTAGAAACGTTTATGGATGGTTCTATTATGACAGTTTCCGATGCGCCTTGGCCCGGATTTACACCCGACCTTATCAGTATTGCATTGGTAACTGCCATTCAAGCTAAAGGTAGCGTTTTGATTCATCAAAAGATGTTTGAAAGTCGTTTGTTCTTTGTTGATAAACTGATTGATATGGGGGCACAAATTATTCTTTGTGATCCTCACCGTGCTACCGTAATTGGCTTAGATCATCAATTCCCTTTAAAAGGAACTACCATGACATCGCCCGATATTCGTGCCGGTGTGGCTCAATTGATTGCCGCTTTGTCTGCCAAAGGTAAAAGCATTATCTATAATATTGATCAAATTGATAGGGGATACCAAGATATTGACCTTCGTTTGCAAGGTATTGGGGCTGATATTCAAAGGTTAGATTAAAGAAAAATAGTTATTAAAAGCTCAACAAATTGACAATAAGTTTTTAAAACCCGACCATGATGTTTTTGGGGATATCAATGTGGTTTTGGGGGATATTTATTTTAAAAGGAAATTACTTACACAAGCTCAAGAATATTACACAAAAGCCTTGAATATCTATAGACATAAATTCCATAAAAATCACTATAAAATTAGTACTATTCAAAAGAAAATTAAATAGTAATTTTTTAGCTTACAGTGAATTGGTGTGATGGATATATAAGGATATGGATGGAACAAGTTTTATATATGTCTTAAGTCTTTTCACTTTTAGTTTTTTTTATTTAAAATCCGGCGGTAATAAGTGAATAATTTATGCAAAAATTACTTTACATAGGCTTCATAATAGATTAATTCATCGGAATATTGTTGATTGGAGGTTTGACCTTTTAGAATAAAATAATTAGGTTTGGAATCATCAGTAAATAAATTTAACGTAATAGTAGGTTTCGTCCAATACATTCCATTGGGTAAATCATCGCTGGAAACAATATAGGTTGCTATAATAACAATTTTTTGGGTAGATTCATAAAAAGTGCCTTTAATGTTGCTAATACACGAATAATTATATCCATTAAAAGGAAAGGTTGATTTTATATTTCCGGTAAAGGTGAAGGATGTTTTATCAAAATTGACATTGTATAATTTTTCGGTACAAACAACATAGCCATTTTCCATCATATCGGCTCTACTTTTAGAATACCCTGTCCATTCGGATTCAAAAATTGTTTTATAGGCTGAAGATAAATCTACTTTATTTTCAACCACTTCGTTGTCTTTAAAAGTAACTGTTTTTTTTGTGCCGTCAACAAGAGTAAATACATATTCACCATTCAATTTATCTCCATAAAACATACCATCTATTCGAACACCGGATTTATCGTATAGTGTTCCTTTTCCATTCCAAAAATCCCCTTTATAATTTCCTTCAAATATTAAAAAATTGGTACTGTCATAATTTTTAGCAAATCCATTTAAGGAGTCGTTGATGTAATTACCTTCTGTTCGCCAACCGTTATTTTCTTTATAAATTCCAAAACCGTTTTTTAAGTCGTTTTTAAATTGACCGTTGTATTTTGATGAGTCGGAATAAACAAGGGAACCTTTTCCTTCTTTTTTATTATTCACAAATTGTCCTTCATAGACATAATCTACGCCACAGTATTTTCCATACCCGTTCAAATTGCCGTTTGTCCATTGACCTACGTAAACAATTTTTCCGTTTTTATCGGCAAGAACGCCTTTCCCGTTTTCCAAACCGTTGGCAAATATACCTTTATATGTCCATCCGATTCGTACCAAGGAGTCGTTTTGTGTGTATTCTTTAAGTCCGTATCCATCGGTGTTGTTTCCCGAAATTAATTTACCGAGGTGTTTTTGTTGTCCCGATGTTTGGGTTGGGGTAGCGGTTGAAGTTGGTGTTTTGGTTGAGGTTGAGGATGATGTGTTTTGTAGATCATATTTATTTGCATTTTCTACTATTTCATCAGCAGTTACCTTTTCAATAAGATTAGTTGTTCTTTGAAAGTTTGCCAATTTATACAACAGTTTTGAATCTTTTTGATTCAATGCTGTTGTATAGGTTATTGTTGCGACCAAGGATGCTTTTGTTTCGGGATTGTTGATCGGATATTTTATTAAATAGTTTGTAACATAGTATAACAACCAGGGATCATTGTATTTATAGGCGTAAAATTCGACGGAATAAACGCTGCTTAATCGAGAAGAATCGTTTTTGAATAATCCTAAATAACAAATTTGCAATACTTTATAATAATCTTTTTCGTCGGTAGCTTTTTTAATGGCTGCTTCGGCTTGGGCAATGGTCGTTATGTTTTTTGGAAAATCCATCCATGTTTTCGGATCTTCATAATAAGGTCGTTTGCTGTCGGTAAAAAAATAAGGATTTTTCTTTAAGGCAATGCTGTCTCTGGGAATAAGTATAGTTGGCTTGAATTGTCCGAAAACAGATGCAATCATTAATGAAAGAATGGAAAGAATAACTAATTTTTTCATACAACTATTTTTAAAAATCATAAAATAAATAACTAATAATTATCAAATTAACAAAAATTGGTGTAGTTTATATAAGTACACAGCTTTATTGCAAAAATAATAAAAAAAAAGGAACAAATATTCATTAAACGGTAAAAAATAATGATTAAACTTGCAGGTAAAAACAGAGAGCGGAAAAGGTAGTATTTGAAAAACACAGAAACTAATAAATTGATAAATAGAGAAAATTCTTTGAACAATAAAACATTATAACCATCTAAAAAATGAAAGCTGACTGCTAACCGCTTTATTGTCTTTAGCTTCTCGAAACATACATAACCCTACTCATAAAAAAAAATGTTTTTGATACAACAAAATAGCATATTTAATGTTATATATATTGAAAATAAAGGAAGCGTATATTGATGAAAGAAGTTATCAATTTTAACATACAAAAGATAGAACACTATCAGGATAAAGATTTTATGTTGTTTGTAAGTCCGATAGATAAAGGATTGAATTCCTCTAATCCCGGACAGTTTGTAAATATATTGGTTGAAGGGTCGCCGGCAACAATGTTACGTCGTCCGATTTCGATTTGTGATATAGATACGGCTTCAAATACGATGCTCTTGTATATTAAACAAGTAGGGGATGGAACTCGTCAACTTGCAACGTTAAAAGCGGGTGATTCAATCAATATTTTATATCCGCTTGGAAAAGGATTTACCACAACACATATTCTATCTCCATTGTTAGTAGGAGGTGGAACGGGTATAGCTCCCATGGTATATTTATGTAAAGATTTTTACAAACAAGGTATTAAACCGCATGTATTGCTTGGTGCTCGCACGGCATCGGCATTGAGTTTAAAAAAATATTTTTCCGAAATTGCTCATTTACATATCACTACCGACGATGGAAGCGAAGGAGAAAAGGGCGTTGTTACAGGGCATACTATTTTTCAAAACATCCACCCATTTGATCGCATATTCACTTGTGGACCTATGGTAATGATGCAGGCGGTTGCCAAAAAAGCAAAAGAAGCAAACATAGCCTGTGAAGTATCGCTCGAAAATGTGATGGCTTGCGGCATCGGTGCCTGCTTGTGCTGTGTAACGCCTACTACCACCGGCAATCGCTGCGTATGCACCGAAGGTCCGGTATTTTTAAGTACTGAATTAACTGAATTTTAATATTATAAATAATAAATTATTATGTCAACAACACTTATTTTAATTTTAGGCATTATTGCCTTAGTGATTATTTGGATTATTGCCATTTACAATGGAATGGTAAAAATGAGAAACAATGTAGATAAAGAATGGCGAAACATTGATGTACAGTTGGAACGTCGTTATGCGTTAATTCCCAATCTAATTGAGACGGTAAAAGGCTATGCAAAACACGAGCAGGGAACGTTTGAAAAAATCACACAATATCGTTCACAAGCTATGAATGCAACGACGATTGCCGAAAAAGCAGCAGCCAACAACCAATTAACAAGTGCTTTATCAGGACTAACGGTTCAAATGGAAGCTTATCCTGAATTGAAAGCCAATACTAATTTTTTGAATTTACAAGAAGAATTAGCTTCGACCGAAAACAAGATTTCATTTTCAAGAAGTATTTATAATGAAGTAGTTACAAGTTACAACAATAAGATACAAATATTTCCGAATAATCTTTTTGCCGGTATGTTTAGCTTTAAAGCAAGAGATTTATTTGAAATGAGTGCTCCCGAAGTAAAGGAAGTCCCTAAAGTATCTTTTTAATCTACGTCTCACATGTACGAGTTAATCAAGCGTAATCGTCGAAAATCATGGGTGGTTTTTATCGGAATGGGATTATTGCTCATTTTGATAGGAGCTGCCATTGGTTTTTATATGTATCCCGATACCGTAACGTACAAAGGCGTTATATCAGGAGTTATTATTGCTATCATTGTATGGGCTTTACAGGCGTTTATTGCCTTAATTGGAGGGGATAAGATTATACTCAATATGGCAAATGCCTACGAAGTAAACGGTAAGGAAGACAAAGAATTATATAATATTATTGAGGAATTGTCTATTGCAGCCAGATTACCTATGCCAAAGGTTTTTCTTATCGATACTCCGGCTATGAATGCTTTTGCCACCGGCACCGATCCGAAAAAGAGTATTGTAGCCATTACTTCAGGACTACGAGAACGACTGAATCGTAATGAATTGCAAGCAGTGATGGCACACGAGATGTCGCATGTACACAATCGTGATGTGCGATACATGACGTTTGCCAGTATTATGTTGTGTAGCATTGTTATCATCTCCGAAATATTGTTGCGGACTTTTATTTGGGGTGGTGGTAATCGCCGAAGTTCATCCGACAACAAAGGCGGCGGTGCCGCTCAAGCAATAATTTATATTGTTGTGATTTTGTTAGCTATTTTGGCGCCCATTTTAGCCCGTTTGTTTTATTTTTCTTTGTCGCGAAAAAGAGAATATCTTGCCGATGCAACTGCCGTTAGTTTTACCAGAGACCCTAACAGTCTTGCCGATGCCTTGCAAAAAATAGCCGGTGATAAAACTATATTTAACCCCGGTAAAATGGCAGCAGCGATGTGTATTAATCAACCGCAATTAAAAGAAGATAAAGAAAATTTAGCTTCTACCCATCCGCCGATTCAAAAACGGATAGATATTTTACGAGCCATGTCAATGGGAACTGATTATGAAACGTATCGAAAAGTATATGCTTCTGTAATGGGTAAAAACGATTTACCCAAAGATAAGGAAAATAAGTAATTACGTGCCTGTATTTGAATTACCGGATGAAATTGTTTTTCCGAAACCCGAATTAGCAGAACCGGATGGTTTATTGGCTATCGGTGGAAATCTTTCACCCATACGTTTGTTAACAGCCTATTCTAACGGTATCTTTCCTTGGTATAATGAAGGTGAACCTATATTATGGTGGTCGCTTGATCCCCGTTTATTACTTTTTCCAAACGAAGCAAAGTTTTCTAAATCTTTATTAAAACGAGTGAAACTACGTGAGTTTGAAATTCGTATAGATACTTGTTTTCGTGAAGTAATGGAGCATTGAGCTGCCGTATATCGTAAAGATCAGCCCGGAACGTGGATTACTTCCGAAATACGTAATGCTTATACTCAACTTCATGAATTGGGTTTTGCGCATTCGTTTGAAGTATTTCAAAACAATTGTTTGGTAGGAGGTTTATACGGTGTTTCCATCGGAACTATGTTTGCCGGCGAATCCATGTTCCACCTTAAATCCGATGCATCGAAAGTTGCTTTTTATTATTTGGTGGAATTTTCTAAAAAAATGAATTTTGATTTTATTGATTGTCAACAACAAACCCCGCATCTTACGAGTTTGGGAGCTCGTCCCGTTCCACGTAAGACCTATTTAACATTGCTCGAAAAAAGTGTGAAACAAGAAAGTTTGATTGGAAAATGGGAGTAGAAGGATAAAAAAGGTAATAAAACAGATAAATATGGAATTTTAAATGTTTTATTAGTTTTTTGTTGTCTACAATTTTTTTATAGAAGTAAAATAAGGATAGAAGGATAAGATGTTAAGAAAATATTAAGATTCTATTAACACTTGTTTTTTTATTTAAAAAAATTAGTATATTTGCAAAACAATTATTTGAAAATAGGATGTTTGAGTTCTCCTACGATCTGATAATTTTTATTTTTTTGAATAAGAATTCATTAATAAAATATTAATTACATGAAGAGTAAAGTTATTTTCTTTTTCCTATTGTCATGGGGGATAACAATTTCAGTTGCATTCAGTCAAAATGAGAAAAAAATCAATCAAAGTTATGATCTCGGAATGGATTTTCAGAGTCGTTATGTATGGAGAGGTTTATTATTGGGAGGTTCATCTCCAAGTTTACAACCGAGTATGTCCTATACCATCGAAGGGTTTACTATTGGAGCATGGGGAGCTTTTTCGTGCAATCAATTAACGGCTCAAGAATTGGATTTATATGTATCTTATACTTTTTTAAAGGATATGTTTACCGTTACGGTTACTGACTATTGTTTTCCTAATGAAGCTAATACGAACTTTAATTATTTTGATTATAATAAATATACAACATCTCATCTTTTTGAAGCCGGATTATCATTTAATGGATTAGAAAAAGTACCTATAGCAGCATCGGTATATATTAATTTCTATGGGTGTGATGCAAAAACAAAAAGTGGAAATAATATGTACTCATCCTATGCAGAAATATCTTACAATCCTAGTATTGAAAAATTAGGAGTAGATATGAGTGTGTTTGTCGGAGCTGCATTAAACGGACAATATTATGAAATGCCGATAGTGGGTTCAACGTCTACTATTCCGATGTACGGTTTT
>CAYZQG010000078.1:4937-7838 GCA_964480685.1 uncultured Lentimicrobiaceae bacterium | reverse complement strand
AGGTTTTAACCTTAGTTTTTATCACAAAATCGAATCTTTTTAAATCTGCACCCAAACTTGTGATTTCAGAGAATTCACTACTGTTTACTTCTTTTTTATAGCATATTTTGGCTTTATCAAAGATCAAAGAAACGGTTTTAGACATATTTTCGCCACCTCTATTTTTCCTTGCATTTGTATCTAAGCCAACTTCCACACCAAAAACATAATCAACAAGATTTGTGATGTTTTTATTTCTGAATATTTCACCTAATCCGGTATTTTCAATAAATTCAAAGATTTTATCAGAAGTTTCAAAATACGAGTCAAGCAGAACTATTTCCCCTTCTTTATTGAAGGTTTTCGCATTTTTGTTTTTCCTTACTGCAATCAAAATATCTAAAACCTCAAATACTTTCGCATTTTCTTCAAATAATTCTTCGATGGCAAGTTTTAAATCCTCTTTGCCAATCAAGTAGTTAAGTTGATTCAATTTAATTGAAATTTTACTTATGTTGGATTTAATCTTTCCAAAGTCTGTAAAATAATCAAGTGTTGCATTAGTTTCACTTAATTGTGAAATAAAAGTATTAAATGGCTCTGACATATTCAAATTTTTCTGATGGTTGATTTGTAATTAATAATTCCGTAAGTTTTCCACGTTTTTCGGCATTGGCATTGACCATTCTTGTAGCAAAAACTCGTTTGATAGTAAATTGTTCGTACAAATTATCAAAAAAATCATCGTTTGGATTTTTTCCTTTTACATCGGAATTACTTAAAATAAAATTATGACCAAGTAAATCAACTTTCTTGCAAAAATCACTTAATCTTATTTGTTCAAAATCGTTAAATGATTCCTTGGTATATGAATTGAAACTTGAAGTCTCACTTAATGGCTTATAGGGTGGATCAAAATAAAAGAAACTATTGATAGAAGCAAATTTTAAGGTTTCCTCAAAATCTCCCGTTAATATTTCTACTTTTTGGAGAATTTCACTGTCAGCAAAAATGGTTTGTTTATCACAAATTTTAGGATTTGCATATTGTCCAAAAGGCACATTGAAAAGGCCTTTACTGTTTACTCGATACAAACCATTGAAACAAGTACGGTTTAAAAAAATAAACAATGCCGTATTCTCAACCGAATCAAGTTTTTTCGTATTGAATCTTTCTCGCTTATTCAGATAGTATTCTTTGCGTTTTTCTTCCTTCAATGGTAAATATTCATCTTGAATTGTTTGTAAAAATTCGACTAATTCAAAAGGCGTGTCTTTAATAGTTTTGTATGCGGTTGTTAAATCGGGATTAATATCATTGATAATAGCTTTTGTAATATTCGGATATTGCTGTAAAATCCAAAATAAAACCGCTCCACCACCTACAAACGGCTCAATGTAGGTAACATTATTTAATGTAGCAAAATTTTCGGGCAAAGCCTTTTCAATGCTCTCAATTAGTTGGGTTTTACCTCCTACCCATTTTATGAATGGCTTTGCTTTAAAAATCATGTTTTGAATTTCTTTTTTATTTGTGTTCTCTTTTGTTTTATATTTCTCTTTGCAAAAGTATATAAAAATTTAACCTTTATAGTTTTTTTGTTACTTTTGATTTACACCTCAAATCTCCCTTCTAAAATTCTGAAAGTAAGTTCTTTGAGCAATTCTTGATCGGGAATGTCGCAACTTTCGAAGCCTTTGCTTTTTAAATCATAGATTTTTAAAAGATGAATTACTTGTGTGGAACGGGAATAGGGATAATTTTTCACGCCTTCGCGAAATGTTTTTTCGGCGTCGGAATTGAATATATTGAATTGTTTGAGGTTGTTTTTTGTCGGTGAAAAATGGTATTGTATCAACTTCAAAAAAGAAGAGTAAAACAAAGCAATGGTTTTTTGAATGGGATAAGCTTTGGGATTGGATTGAAAAAATTGAATAATCTCAAAAGCTTTGCCGGGATTTCGTTCCCAAATTGCATTAATCAATTCAAATTCATTATATTCCTTACTAATGCCGATGTATTCCTGCACCAAATCGGGGGTAATGGTTTGTCCTTCTTTAACAATGTTTTTAAATTTATTAAGTTCGTTATTGATGCGGGATAAATCAATACCAATATGATTGGCAATTAATTCGGCGGTATAGTTATCTATAACGAATTTTTTTTCGGCAGCCATTTCCTTCACATATTTTGCTACTTGGTTGTCGTAGATTTTAGGGCTTTCGTAGACGCCTCCCATTTTTTCAAGGGCTTTGAATAAAACAGTGCGTTTGTCCATGTTTTTATATTTATAACATATAACAAGAACGGTTTGTTTTTGAGGGTTTTGAACATAAGAAGCCAGTTCAATGATTTTATCCAAACTCTGAGCTTCCTTGATAATCAACAATCGGTAATTCGACATCATCGGGAATTGCTTGGCAAGCGATACTATTTGATCAACGCTTGAATCTTTTCCATATAATGTTTCCATGTTGAAATCGCGTAAGCTGTCGTCTTCAAAAAAATTATCTTCAATAAAATCACAAATTTTATCAATGTGATAGGTGTTTTCTCCCATTAAAAGGTAAACGGGAAGATAAATTTTGTTTTTAAAGTTTTCGATAATTTTTTCGTAAGTCATATAAATCAAATTATAAGCGATTCAATTTCTTTTTTTAATGCGGGACTTACATCTACCATGGGCAAACGAACGAAGCTTTCGATTTTTCCTTGTGCTTTTAAAAATGTTTTGATTCCCGAAGGACTTCCTTCTTTAAAACAAGCATTCATAATGGGAAGTAATTGATAGTGAAGTTGACGTGCTTTATCAAAATTGCCTTGTTGAGCAGTTTGAACCATTTTAACCATTTTGTTTGGAAAAGCATTGGCAACAACAGAGATAACGCCATCTAAGCCGCAAGCAAGCAAAGGAAGTGTAAG
>CAYZQG010000078.1:0-4837 GCA_964480685.1 uncultured Lentimicrobiaceae bacterium | reverse complement strand
TGGCAACAACAGAGATAACGCCATCTAAGCCGCAAGCAAGCAAAGGAAGTGTAAGTGCATCATCGCCCGAAATGACTTGAAAATATTCCGGTTTATCTTGCATAATTGCCATGATTTGGGCAAAATTTCCGGAAGCTTCCTTGATACCGATTACTTTCGGAATTTCTTTGGCAATGCGAAGGCTTGTTTGTGCTTCGATATTAACGGCAGTGCGTGAGCTGATGTTATAGATAAGCAAAGGTAGGGGAGATTCGTTGGCAATAGCTTTGAAATGAGCCACGATACCCTCTTGCTGAGGTCGGTTGTAATAAGGAGCTACCGAGAGGATGGCATCGGCTTTTTTTAAATCAAAATAATGAATTTGTTCAATTACTTCAATCGGATTGTTACATCCTATGCCAACCATGACAGGTACTCTTCCTTGTACGGAATGAATGACTTGTTCTAAAATTTGCTTTCTTTCGGCAAAAGAGAGAGTAGGTGTTTCGGCAGTTGTTCCCAAAGCAACAATATAATCAACTTTATGGCTGATTAATTCGTTTACTAATAGTTCTATACCTTCAAAATCAATAGAAAAATCTTTTTTAAAAGGAGTAATTAAGGCTACTCCCGTACCACTGAATTCATGTTTCATTGCCATATTATTTACGTAAAGTTCTACCAATAACCATCATATTTAGTCCAAATATAGTCGCCCAAATCCCAAGCGGTGTTGATGGCTTTTTTACACCATTCATCGGTATAATTTGTTAAGAATTTAATGGTGTTAGCGGGTTTTTTAGGATTATAAAGTTGCAAGGCTTGTTTTTCGATGACAGCTTGATTGCTTAAGAGATTTTTTTCAAAAGGAATCCATGTTTTATCTATTTCATAACGAAAGGTTCCCCAGCGTTGAGCTGCCAATGTACCCAAACGGTTAAATGCCCACCAAGCGGCATCACGACTGAAACCGGTAACTCTTCCATCTGTTTTATAGGCAGCGGGTAAATCGGTAACACTGCAATAAATAGGCACATATACCGACGAAGCTACGTTGTCTAAAGCAAACCACACTACCCCGCCTATTTCGTCGGGAAGCCAATTACGGCATTGGATAAGGGTTGCGTACATGGTAAATCGAACGGCGATATTGCGTTCGCCTAAAGCATGCCAGCCGCCGTTTACCTTGTGTAATTTTAATTCATCTACACTCATAAACGGATTTGCCAAAGGTGAGATTACCATTTTTCCACTATCGCCTTTGACGGTAATATTTTTTCGTAGGTCATATTCCGTTCCTTCGTAATAATCTTTAAAAACGGTCATCATTTTTTCCAAGCTAACAAGCGAATCGGGTTTTATCGAGAACGGATAATTTTCCATGTTAGGGTCTAATTTCAGCGAAGGAGCGAGTAAATCGAAAACTCGCCATTCTCGACGACGTGCCGCCAACAAAGCTCGACTGTCGGGAGCGTAAGCATAGCAGAAACGGAAAGCTTGTTTGCCATCCCACCAGCCGCTGTCTAAAGCTACTTGGAAGATATTGTCGGAATACATAAAATAGTCTTTATCGGCAGTATCTATTTCTTTGATAGTACTTGCATTGGCGTTGACAGAAACATGGTCGTCGGGCACACGTTGGGCTACCCAAACAGCTCCTTTATTGCCTTTACCGGAACCTACAATTTCAAAATGCCATACTTCGTTTTTATCGGCAATGGTTAAGCATTCGCCGGCATCTATCCATCCGTATTCTTTCACCAATTGACCCGCAACGACAATGGCTTGTCGAGCCGTAGAACTTCGTTCCAACATTAAGGTACATAATCGTTGACAATCAATCAACCCGTTGTCCGATTTTAAAGTAGGTCTTCCTCCAAAGGTTGATTCGCCGATACCTACTTGTTTTTCGTTCATGCAAGGATAAGCCGTGTTTACATACGCATACGTATGAGCTATTTGAGGAATGGTTCCAATCGAATCGTTTCGATAACTAACCATGGGCGTTTCGTTGTTCCATAAACGACGATAGAGGGTTACAGTACTTCCTTTGGCGTGATCTTTTGCCGGAGTGATAAACACATTGGATCGGGAACGATGGCTGTCGTCGGTGTGAGAAGTACGAACCGAACCGTCGTCGGTGGCTTTTTTCCCCATAGTGATGGTTGTGCATTCGTTGGTTACATCGGAAATAATCTCGTCGGTTTGTGCTTGTATATTGAAAACAAATAAGAAAAAAACACTATATAATCCTAATAATCTTTTAATCATCTTTCTTTTTTTAAGGAAATCATTAATTAAATCAATTGCAAAAGTAGTAATTTTTGTAATTGAAAAAGCGGCTACAAGCAAAATTTAGCGGCGACCCAGCCATTTTTCTCTTTATGAGAATGATAGCGTAATCCTAAGGAACTTGCTTTTAATTTAATAGAATCCAAGTCGTCGGTTTCGTAAAAACCGCTGAATAATATAATACTTCCTTTTGCTAAATGTTGTACGTAGGTATCCATATCATTCAACAAAATATTGCGATTGATATTGGCAATAATCAAGTCGTACGATTCAGGAGGGATGTTGTTGGCATCGCCTAACATACAGTGCATGTTTGTGATATGATTCCGTTCGACATTTTCAAGGCAGTTTTCAAACGCCCACGTATCGTTATCGATGGCAATTACTTTTTTAGCTTTTCGCATAGACGCTAAAATGCCTAAAACTCCGGTACCCGAACCCATATCCAAGACATTTTTTTCTTCACACTTTTCGCTTAATAAATAGCTTATCATCAATGCTGTGGTTTCATGGTGTGCCGTGCCAAACGACATTTTGGGTTCAATGACCATGTCATACAACACATCCTCTCGTTTATCGTGAAAAGGGGCATGGATAAAACATACCTCTTCAATAAGTACGGGAGGATAATTGCTTTCCCAAACGGCATTCCAATTTTCGTCTTTTATTTCGGCAATGGAATAGGTAAAACCGAAATCGGCTTCTTTTGGTAAAGAGAGTGTATCTAACAGTTCTTTCGAGAAAACCGATTTTTGAATATAAGCTAAAACACCCTCTTCGGTTTCCATAAAACTTTCACAACCTATTTCAGAAAGCAAAGCAATCAGTATCTCGTTGCCGATTTCGGGAGGATTAACGGAACATTTTATTTCGATATACGCCATTTAATTGGAATTTAAACAGGTTTCGGCAGCGTTGATAATTTCAATAAATTCTTCGGCATCAAGCGAAGCTCCACCTATTAATCCACCGTCAACATCTTGGCAGGAAAAGAGTTCAAGGGCATTTTTACTGCTGCAACTTCCGCCGTAAATAATATAGGTGTTATAGGCTGTTTCGGTATCGTATTTCTTTTCAATTAAATTGCGGATAAAAGCATGCATTTCCTGTGCTTGCTGCGGTGTTGCCGTTTTACCGGTTCCGATAGCCCAAACAGGTTCGTAAGCAATGACAATGTGTTCAAAATTTTCAACCGACAAATGAAATAATCCTTTGGTTAATTGATTTTCAACTACTTTAAATTGATCTCCAGATTCCCGTTCGGCTAATTGTTCGCCGATACAAAAAATGGGAATAATATCCTCTTCGAGCAAAAGCAGTACTTTTTTTGCCAAGATTTCATCGGTTTCACAGCCATACGCTCTGCGTTCGGAATGCCCTACAATACAAAAATCTACGCCTGCCGATTTAATCATGGCAGCACTGACTTCACCGGTAAAAGCACCGGCTTTTTCATGGCTTACATTTTGAGCACCAACCGTAAAATTACTTTCTTCCGATACGTCGGCAGCCATTTCCAAATAGGGAAAAGGAGGACAAATAATAACATCGGTTTCTAACGGCATATCGTCTAAGCCTTCGGCAATAGCAACTAAGAGTTCTTCGGCTTCATCAAAGGTTTTGTTCATTTTCCAATTTCCGGCTACAATTTTATTTTTCATGATGTATGTGTATATATGAAAATAAAAATGGCTTAATAAAAACTATTAAACCATTTTTAAATCATGTAATTAATAATTTCTTTAGAAAGGTTTTTGAGGTGCTTGGGTTGATTCTACCGGACTTGAAGTTTTATCGGGAAGCGTTTCTTCGGGTTTAGCCGAAACATTTCCTTTAATAAATAGTTCAATAGTGCCATTTTCGGCATTCGAAACAACGGTTACTTTCTTATTAATGGTACCCAAACGGGTTGTATTATACTTTACTTTAATAACGGCTGTTTTTCCGGGCATAATCGGTTCTGTGGGCCAAACCGGTACCGTACATCCGCAAGAGGAATATACATTGGTGAGAATTAAAGGCTCTTTGCCGGTGTTTTTAAATTTGAATTCACATTCTCCATTGTCGCCCTGCATGATATTACCATAGTCGTGAGTGGTTTTATCGAATTGAATTACAGGAGCTTTAGATTTTTTCTTCGGAGCAGCTTTTTCTTGTGCACTGGCTGTTAAAGCGGCAAACGAAATACACATCGTTGTCATTAACAAGATACGTAATACATTATTAATTTTTTTCATCTTTATTGTACTTATTTTTAATGGTTGTTTATGAATTAAATTTTTTGCAAAAATAATTAATATTTTTATGTGATTTCAAAAAAAAATCAATTTTTTTTTCATGCAATAATATTGCCACGTTGAAGGGAAAAGAAAGAAAAATAATTAATACTTTAAAAAAAAGAAAGCGAGGTTTTTACGCCCCGCTTTAAATGTTTTCACAACGGAATAATCCTTATTGTGATTGGCTTTGAATTTTTGTACTGCAAAAATATGTTTTTTTTTAATACAAAATGTTTTTTTTAATAAAAAAAAGTAATTTTGCAAAATATTTAATACAAACGTATTTT
>CAYZQG010000077.1:0-7852 GCA_964480685.1 uncultured Lentimicrobiaceae bacterium | reverse complement strand
GGCCCAATTGCCAGTTTAATGCTTGAAAAATATCTTTACGAACTACGGTATCGTTCAGATATTTTTCAAGCATTAAACTGGCAATTGGGCCTGCCCATGTTGCCCCAAAACCGGCATTTTCGACAATGACTGAAATGGCAATTCTCGGATTTTCTAAAGGGGCATAACATACTAAAATAGAATGGTCTTTCCCATGCGGATTTTGAGCTGTCCCGGTTTTTCCACCCATTCGAATACCAGGAACAGCAGCACTGCGAACCGTTCCTGAAGTTGCCGCTCTTTCCATTCCTTCTATTACAGGGATGAAATAGGATTGATTCACACTAACATAATGTTTTGTTTTAAAACGTGTGTTTATCGAATCTCGTTTGCCGATAGCTTTAGCAAGATGTGGCAGATAATAAAACCCTTTATTGGCAATAATTACAACAAGATTAGCTAATTGTACCGGCGTAACGGATATTTCACCTTGCCCGATGGCAATGGAAATAATGGTTGTAGCTTTCCAATGATTGGCCCCATAATATGTATCATAATATGTAGAAGCAGGAATATTTCCTTTGAGTTCATAGGGTAAGTCGGAATTAAATTTTTTACCAAAATTAAAACTTAACACTTCTTTATACCAAGCGTCATAGGCTTCTTTTGTATTTTTATATTTTTTTCGGTTTTCTAAAACAGCTTTTAACACTCTACAGAAATAGGCATTGCAAGAAACTTGAATAGCATTCACCAAATCTAAAGGCGAAGGATGAGCATGACATCCCAACACTCTGTTTCCATAAGCGAACCCCATATTACACGGGTATCGTGTATTTCTATCAATAACTCCTTCTTGTTGCCCGATTAGAGCATCTACTAATTTAAATGTTGATCCAGGAGGATATTGCGCCATTAATGCTCTATTAAAGAGAGGTTTATTTACGGAATCTTTTTCTAAAACACCATAATTTTTCCCTCTGTCTCTTCCCACAAGCAAAGCAGGATCGTAGGATGGTGACGTTACCAAACATAAAATTTCACCGGTCGAAGGTTCTATGGCAACAATACTGCCGCGTTTCCCTTTCATCAATAATTCACCATATTCTTGCAATTCTTTATCTAATGATGACCATAAACTCTTTCCGGGGATAGAAGCCGTATCGTAAATACCGTTTTGAAAGGAGCCTTTTTCACGATTTAAATTATCTACCATAAGAATTTGACAGCCTTTTACACCTCTTAATTCATTTTCATACGATTTTTCTATACCGACTTTACCTATATAATCGCCCATTTTATAGTAGGGATTCTTTTCCATTTCTCCGTAATTAACTTCTCCGATATATCCAAGACAATGCGCTGCTGAAGTAGTTAAATACTTTCTTAACGTTCGAGGTTGTAAATAAAATCCTTGTAAACGATGTAAGCGTTCTTCAATATACCCATGCGTTTCGTCACTTATTTGCCTATCAAAGATGGACGCTACAAAGGGTGAGTATGCTTTTGCTTTTGTTAAACGTTTCATAAACTCATCAGGAGTTATACGTAATATGGAGCAAAGTTCACTTACCAAGGTATCGGTAAGTTTTACTTTTTTAGGAACGACCATTAAATCGTACGAAATGGAATTAGTAACTAATAATTCACCTTTTCTATCATAAATTAATCCACGAGGAGGATAATCGCAAACATAACGTAATGCATTTCCCTTTGCACGCATTTCCCACTCATCATCTACTACTTGCAGAAATAATAATCGAAAAATATAAACAAGAAACACAATACATACCAAAGAAATGATAATCCATTTACGATACTGATATCTTGAACTATCTTTCATGAAAATACCTAAAAACTTCGATACATCAATTGCTTTACAAAATCTATCAGGGGAGCTGTTTTTTCTTCGGGAAGATGAATGGCAGATAAATTTTTAAATGCCTGTTCATAGTAAAATTCTTTTTGTTTTTCAGCTAATTGTCTGATTTCATATTGATCGTATAATTCTTTAACGGCATTAAATTTTTCGTTAAAATCAAAATTTGTTTTGGAAAAATAATGTTTTAATGTTTTTAAATCTTTTCCTTGAGCAATTTCCAATGCTTTAACAGATAGGAATGTTTTTTTATTGCTGGCAATATCTTGACCGTTGGTTTTACCAACTTTTTCGGTTTGCCCATACACATCAAACAAATCGTCTTGAATTTGAAAAGCCATACCAATATTAATACCGAATTCATAGATATATTCTTGATGTTCGGAGCTTGCATTGGCAATAATTGCTCCGGTTTTCATACATGCTGCAAGCATGGTTGCCGTTTTAAGTCGAATCATTTGCAGATATAAATCAAGTTTGATTTTTAATTCATTTTCAAAATCCATATCCATCTGTTGACCTTCGCAAATACGAATGATAGTTGAGGTAAAAATACCGATTATTTTATTGATCCCTATTGATTTATATTGCATTAAATATTGATATGCATGTGCAAATAAAATATCTCCGGCTAGAATTGCCGTATTAGTACCCCATTTTTTATAAATGGTTGGTTTGCCCCTTCTTAATTCAGATTGATCCATGATATCGTCGTGGACTAAAGTAAAAGCATGCAGTAATTCAAAAGCAATTGCCGGATAAACAGCATTTTTTGGAAAACCGTTAAAGAGTTCACATGTCATTAAACAAAGTTCGGGACGAATTAATTTTCCCTTTTGATCCAACATATAACGAATCGGATCATAAAGATTTGCCGGTTCTTTCGGTAAATCTACTTCAGAAAAACATTCATTAATTAAATTATAATAATTAGCCATCGTGAAAAAAATTATTGGATAAGGGTATTGAACCAGAGTATACGGAACTATTGTAATACAAAAACAACAGGCATGGTAAACTTGCATCTTACCGATTTACCTCTTTGCTTTCCCGGATTCCATTTAGGCATGATTTTAGCTACTCTTAAAGCCTCATCATCAAGGGCTTGAATTTTACCCCTTTCAATTTTAGCATTAGTTATTCTTCCATCGGGTTCTACAACAAAACTTACGATTACCTTTCCTTCTACCATCGCTTCTTTTGCTACCTTAGGATAAACAATATTGTCTTGGAAAAATTTCATGCGAGCTTCTTCCCCTCCCGGAAATTCAGGATTTTCTTCAACAACAACAAAGATTTCTGCTTCTTTAGAGTCGTCTTCCTTAACGAATTCCACATTTTCAAACTCTTGTGTCTTCGTTGATTCATCCGATTCGGCATCTATCTCATAGTCGGTTTCAATTTTAATATTATCATCTATAACTTTTATTTCTGTTGATGTTATAGGTGCAGCAGGGGGTGGTGCAACAGGAGGTTTTTGTTGTTGTGTTTGTAATATAACATCTTCGGTAATGTTTGCTCCAGTATATCCAACATTATTTGCTGTTGCATCCTTTGAACGGAATAATTCAAACATAGCTAATACTAAACCTAATGCTAAAAAAATACCTATTTGAAAAAATATAGGTTTTTTCCATTCCAAATCTGCTTTTTGAGATTTTTTAAGTTCCATTATTTCAATATTTTATATATTCACACTTTAATTTTACAAAAATAACAATTATTATAATATAAATTTCATTTTTCAATAATTATTTACAGAAATTTTCGATTTTTATTAACTCTTATTTTTATTTAAATTTAATTTCTACCTATTTGTTTTTTTTATAATTTTGTAAATTGATTTGAATATAACAAAAATATGAAGAATATTCTTGTTATTTCGGTTGATTATAAACTCATTAACCCAAAATAAAAATTGAAAATCGGTGTTATTTTTTCTTATTAAGAATGTTAGAAAGAAATTTTTATGTTTAGTAAATTGCTCACGGAAATAAAAAAATTTCAATGGCATTTTTCCTGTCAAGATTTTATCCACATTTAATCACACATGCATGAAATTATTTATCATTTCTTCCCCTGATAATATAGAAAAGGAAACGGAGGCTATACATCAATTATTTGAAAATGGATTGGAATGTCTCCATTTGCGAAAACCCAATTTCACTAAATCGGATTATGCAGCTTTTTTATGTAAAATAAGCCGTGACTTCCACGCTTTTATTGTTATTCACGATTTTTTTGATTTATGTAATGAATTCAATTTAAAAGGCATCCATCATAATTCCCGCAATCAATCTGTTCCGGATTTTTTTAAAGGAACGAAAAGTCGTTCATGTCATAGCATGGAAGAAATTTTATGCTATAAAAATAAGTATGATTATCTATTTTTAAGTCCGATTTTCGATAGCTTTTCCAAACATGGGTATAACGCAGCATTTTCTTCCAAACAACTTAACAAAGCATCTGAAGATAAAATTATTGATAAAAAGGTGATGGCTTTAGGGGGCGTTAATCCTCATTGTATTAATCAACTTAATCGGTGGCATTTTGGTGGAGTTGCGGTTTTGGGATATTTATGGGAAAATTTTTCAATTACACAAAACAAACAACAATTATATATTGATTTTCAATTATTACAAGAAACGATAAAAACAACGTATAATGTACTCTAAAGAACTACAAAACTATAATATTCAATTCATTACTCATCAAACCGAAAAGTATGATTATTATCAATCGGCTAAAATTGCATTAGAAGGTGGTATTCGTTGGATTCAACTTCGAATGAAAAACGCACCGCTGAATGCTGTAAAAGAAGAAGCAATACGTATTCAATATTTATGTAAACAATATAGTGCTTTGTTTTTTATTGATGATTACGTTGAACTTGCCATAGAACTCCATGCCGATGGGGTTCATTTGGGTCAAAACGATATGCCAATAAATGACGCTCGTAAACTTTGCGGTAATTTATTGTATATTGGAGGAACAGCAAACACGTTTCAGCAAATCGAAAAATTATCTGCCGAAGGAGTGGATTATATCGGATTAGGACCTTTGAGAAATACTTCTACCAAAATTAATTTATCTCCAATTTTAGGGGTTGAGGGTATTCAAGCTATTATAGAACAGTGCCGTTCAACAAAATTGAGGCTTCCTATTTATGTAATCGGCGGCGTTCAAAAAGAAGATATTACTCGTCTTATTCATGTCGGTGCTACAGGAATAGCTATATCTTCTGCAATAGTAGAAAATGCAGACCCCGTAAAAGAATCTGCATTATTTGTAACTTATTTTTTAAATAATAAATTGATCTAATTCAACTTAAAAACAATGGGTATTCTATATTTTACATTAACATTACGACCGCATTGTTTGCCCGGTGACCATTTAGGCATCGCACATACTACTCGCATTGCTTCAATGTCTAAAACAGGAGCTTTCCCTTTTAAAACGTTTACATTGGCAATATTGCCATTTTTATCTACAATAAAGCCAACCATTACCGTTCCTTCTAACCCTATTTCAATAGCTATTTTCGGATAAACTACATTTTCACTAATAAATTTATTCATTGCATTTAAGCCACCGGGAAATTCAGGATCTACTTCCGATACATCATAAATTTTATCATCTATATCCGGTTCAATATCGGGTGCCACAGGGAGAATTTTTGATGCTTCAACAGATTCATTCCCATCTGTTTCTGCATCGAACAGCGAATTGTCTATGGGATTGTTATTTTCCGTTGTTTTAAATATTGTTAAAGGTGGGGGGAGTTGTTTGGGTATAGGCTTTTCAGGTGTTGTAGTGTTTATTACAATATCCGGATCTACTGAATCGCCTTTTAAATCGAATGACACATTTTCTTTTTCACGAGCTCCGGTTAACTCAAACAATATCAACACTAAGCCCATTGTTAGAAAGATGCCTAATTGAAAAAAAACGGGTTTTCTCCATTCTAAATCTGCTTTTTTTGATTTCTTTGTTTCCATTTTGGTGAGTTTTAAGAGTTATTTTATTCTAAAAACGTGTAAAAGAACGTTTTATTTTATTGTTTTATACGTTTTTTTTACTAAAAAAGTGACAAAAAAGCTATATTTGTATTATTTTAAATTTAAACTATTTTATTTTGTATATATCATTGTTTATAAGCTATTTATTATTTTAAAAAAATACATTTATTGAAGCTTTTATCCGCATGAAAGAAGCAAAAAAATGATTACTTTTGCAAAAACTAAAAGATATAAGAAATGACAGTATTAAAACAGAGGATAACACATGAAAACTTTGGTAATAGCAAATAAAAGTTTTGGCTCACGATTATTTTTAGGTACGGGCAAATTCAGCTCAAACGAAATCATGGAAGAAGCTATTTTAGCTTCGGGCACCGAAATGGTTACAGCAGCATTAAAACGCATCAATTCAGATGATAATGAAGATGATATGTTACAACATATTTTCCATAAACACATTACTTTTCTACCCAACACTTCTGGAGCTCGTAATGCCCAAGAAGCAGTATTTGCCGCTCAAATGGCTCGAGAAGCATTAGAAACTAATTGGTTGAAATTAGAAATTCATCCCGATCCACGCTATCTTCTCCCCGACCCTATTCAAACCTTAAAAGCAACCGAAGAACTTAGCAAAATGGGATTTATTGTTTTACCTTACATCCAAGCCGATCCGGTTTTATGCAAACTTCTCGAAGAAGTCGGTGCCGCAGCTGTTATGCCTTTAGGCGCACCCATTGGCACCAACAAAGGATTAAAAACAAGAGACATGCTCGAAATTATCATTGAACAATCAAAAGTACCGGTTATTATTGATGCCGGAATCGGAGCTCCATCACATGCCGCCGAAGCAATGGAAATGGGTGCCGATGCGTGTTTAATCAATACCGCAATCGCTATTGCCGGCAATCCTATCGAAATGGCTCTCGCTTTTAAATTAGCGGTCGATGCCGGTCGTAAAGCATTTGAAGCCCGCTTAGCTCCAATTTCATCTAAAGCCGAAGCTAGTAGCCCATTAACAAGTTTTTTAAATTAAATTTATGAAATACTATATTATTGCGGGCGAAGCTTCAGGCGATTTACATGCATCTAATTTGGTTAATCACATTTTTCAAAACGACCTTCAAGCTAATGTAAGAGCCTGGGGAGGAGAACTTTTGAAAAAACAAGGTGCCGACGTAATAAAGAATTATAAAGAATTGGCGTTCATGGGATTTATTGAAGTCGCACTGCATATTCGTACAATCTTGGCTAACCTCCGTTTTTGCAAACAAGATATTATTGATTTTCAACCAGATGTAGTTATTCTTATAGATTATCCGGGATTTAATCTACGCATAGCAAAATTTCTTGCTAAACAAAAAATCAAGGTTTTTTACTATATCTCCCCTCAAGTTTGGGCTTGGCATTCTTCCCGCATAAAACAAATTAAAGCATTTGTAAACGAAATGTTTGTTATTCTTCCTTTTGAAAAAGATTTCTATGCTACACATAATTTTAATGTACATTATCTTGGACATCCGTTGTTGGAAGCAACAAAAAAATACACGGTTGATACTGAATTTATAAGCAGAAATAATCTAAGTGATCTTCCGATTATTGCCATTTTGCCCGGAAGCCGAAAACAAGAATTAGAAAACATGCTCAAGGTCATGCTACAAGTTGCTAAGAGCCTTAATGACTATCAATGTGTGATTGCCGGAGTTGAGCATCTAAAGCCGTTGTATGGAGATATATGTAAAGTCCAAAATGTTAAGATTGTATACAATCAAACCTATTCCCTTTTAGCTCACAGTTTTGCGGCCATGGTAACCTCGGGAACTGCAACCCTTGAAGCTGCTTTATTTAATGTGCCTCAAGTAGTTTGTTATAAAGGTAATTATATCTCATATCTCATTGCAAAACATTTAATTAAAAACATTCAATATATATCGTTGGTCAATCTTATTGCCGATAAAAAAGTAGTTTTAGAACTTAT
>CAYZQG010000076.1:0-8013 GCA_964480685.1 uncultured Lentimicrobiaceae bacterium | reverse complement strand
TTTATTTTTTTTCATACATTCGAAAATGTTATTAATAATTTTTTCATCAATTTCTTCGAGATTAAGTTGTAAACGGATATTTTTTGTAAAAGTATTTAAAATAGTATCTAACAATTGGATATTGATTACTTTATAGTCAAAGTCTTCGTCAAATTCACCTTTACGTTCATAGCGAAGTTCACTTTTAAGGTCAAGGAAAACAAAAATATTTTTTTGAAAGAAATGCTGTAATTTCAAATAATTTTCGCCAAAAATGGCTAAAGTTATTTTATTGTCATAATCTTCGATAGTAATACGTCCGTATTTTTTCCCTTTATTGGTTTCACCGGAAAATATTTCGGTTATTACTCCGGCAATGGAAAAAATTTGTCTGGTTGAACCTAATTTTTTTAACATCCCTTCTTCATGCAGAGACGCAATGCTATAAGAACAGAAATTACTGATTTCCAATTTATATTTATCCAATGGATGTCCCGAAATATAAAAACCGCAAATTTCTTTTTCATGATGAAGTTGTTCCAAATCGTTCCATGGTTCACAAACGGGAAAGTCTAATCCTTCGTTTTCATTGGAAGAAGCCATACCATCAAAGAGCGATATTTGTGTTGAATTTAATTTTGATTGATAGGTAGAACCGTAACGTATCAGTTTTTCGATAAATGAACTGTTATCCGATTCGGCAAAAAATTGAGCTCTATGGTTATCTCCCAACGAATCGAAAACGCCTGCCATGGCAAGAGCTTCCAAGCATTTTTTATTACAAGTTCGTAAATTGATTCGTTTAATAAAATCGCTTACGGAAGTAAAATTCCCGTTTTCATTTCGTTCGTTGATAATAGCCGAAGAAGCAGCATCACCAACTCCTTTTAATGCGGCTAATCCAAAGCGTATTTCTCCATTGGCATTCACGGTAAAATGTAATTCCGATTCGTTGATATCGGGACCTAAAACGGGAGAGCCAATGCGTTTACATTCATCTATAAGTACGGATATTTCGGTAATATCATTGATATTGTGGGTTAAGTTGGCGGCTAAAAATTCAGCCGGATAATGAGCTTTTAAATAAGCGGTTTGATAAGCTATCCAAGAATAGCAGGTAGCATGTGATTTATTAAAAGCATAATTGGCAAATTCGGTCCAATCACTCCAAATTTTTTCTAATTTTTCTTCGGGACCAAAACCGTTAGCCAATGCACCTTTCATAAATTTGATTTTTAAGGTTGCCATTTTATCTTTGAGCTTTTTACCCATTACTTTACGGAGTTCATCCGATTGACCTCGTGTAAATCCTGCCAAATCTCTGCTTAATAGCATCACTTGTTCTTGATAAACCGTTATGCCGTAAGTTTCTTTTAAGCGTAGTTCCATTTCAGGGAACATGTATTCGATTTTTTCTTTTCCTTGTTTTCGACGAATAAATTGCGGAATGTATTGCATAGGACCCGGACGATATAAGGCATTCATGGCAATTAAATCTTCAAATTTTGTAGGTTTTAATTCCCGTAAATACTTTTGCATTCCCAACGATTCAAATTGAAATGTACCAATGGTAGCTCCCTCACTGAAAAGTTTATATGTTTTTTCGTCATCAAATGGAATGTCATCAATATCAATACTGATTTTTTTTGACTTTTTAATATTTGAAAGAGCTTCGTTGATGATGGATAAGGTTCTTAATCCCAAAAAATCCATTTTTATTAATCCGACATTTTCAATAACGGAGCCTTCGTATTGAGTAACTAATAATTTTCTATCGGTTTCTTTATCTTTTGCCGTACACAAAGGCACAAAATCGGTTAAATCGTCGGCACCGATAATAACTCCGCAAGCATGAACCCCTGTTTGACGGACAGTCCCTTCGAGCATAGTAGCATATTTCAAGGTATCGGAAACTATTTTATCTTGCGATTCAAAAGCCGCTTTGAGTTCAGGTACCCATTCAAGGCAATTTTTAAGGTTTACCTTGGGTGCTTTTCCTGTTTTAGGATCTTCGGGAAATCGATCGGGGATAAATTTAACTAATTTATTGGCAATATCAAGAGGGACGTTTTGAACACGGGCTACGTCTTTTATACTTGATTTGGTTGCCATAGTGCCGTATGTTATAATATGAGCAACTTTATCTTTTCCGTATTTTTGAGTTACCCAATCCAATACCTTACCTCTTCCTTCATCATCAAAATCAATATCTATATCAGGCAAGGAAATACGGTCGGGATTTAAAAAACGTTCAAAAAGGAGGTCATAACGAAGAGGGTCAATATTGGTAATTTGTAAACAATAGGCTACTACCGAACCGGCAGCCGAACCTCGTCCGGGTCCAACCGAAACACCCATGTTTCGAGCTGCTTGTATCAAATCCTGAACAATTAGAAAATAACCGGGATAACCCATATCTCGCATTACATTTAATTCAAATTCAATACGTTCAATAATTTCATTGCGAATATTTTCGCCATATCGGAATTTTGCGCCTATCAGGGTTAATTCTTTCAAATAATCCGATTCAAATTTAATGCGATAGGCTTTTTCAAGACCTAATTTTTCTACTTTTCCTTTGTTTGAAAGATCCGATTCAAATTCGGCTATTAAATCGGCTTCGCTGTATTTTTGATGATATGCTTCCAAGGTTCCAAATTCTTCGGGAATATCAAACTTAGGCATCATGGCATCATGATTAATATCGTATTGCTCTACTTTATCAACAATTTCCTGTGTATTTACCAGTGCTTCTGGTATATCGGAGAATATCAACGCCATCTCTTCCGGCGTTTTTAACCATTCTTGTCTGGTATAACGAAGTCGGTCGGTATCTTCTAATTTCTTACCCGTACTTAAACAAATCAAACGGTCGTGCGCTTCGCCATGTTCTTCTTCCACAAAATGCACATCGTTGGTAGCTATTAATTTTGTATTTGTTTCTCTTGCTAATTGAATTAAATATGCATTTTGATGTTCTTGTTGTTGATATACAGATGTATCTGCATCTTTTTTATCGGTTTGATGACGTTGTAATTCTAAATAGTAATCATCGCCGAAAACGTTTTTAAACCATAAAACCGATTCTTTTGCTTCCGTATAATTATTGGCTTCAATTTTTCGGTGAATTTCGCCTGCCAAACAAGCGGATGAAACAATGATACCTTCTTTGTATTTTTCTAATATTTCTTTATCAATTCGCGGGCGTAAATATTCGCCTTCTATCCAAGCTAAAGAAACTAATTTACAGAGATTTTGATAACCTGTTTTGTTTTTTGCCAATACTATTAAGTGATCACCGCTGATGTTTTCTCTGAATTCTTTTATAAAACGACTTCCTGTGGGATTGCTGGCAGTTTTTCGGGTCACATATACTTCGCAACCTAAAATAGGTTTAAAAATACGTTTTCGCTTTTCAATAAGTTGATTTTCAAGTTCAATAAGTAGGTGCCTCTGATTTTCATCCTCTGCAAGCGTTGCTATTTCGGCTTCAATATTTTTAATTTCAAGTAAAATCGGTTCGTTTTTTTTCGCTACATAATCAAAAAACTCCTTGATACCAAACATAGCCCCATGATCGGTTAAAGCAATGGCTTGCATTCCGGAAGCAATACTTTTATCTACTAACCCTGAAATAGAAGACATTCCATCTAAAATAGAATACGAAGAGTGAACATGTAAATGCGTAAAATTCGGCATAGAATATTGATATTTAATGTAATATGTTTGTATAATCCGGATTTCAAAAATACACTTTTATCTATTCTTAATTCGGCATTGTTGAAAACTTTTATAAAAATTGTATGTATGCTTTGAATGCAACTTCTTTCTATTGTCTTTGGTATCACTATAAAAAGCCGTTAAAAAAATTTGACTACGCTTTTAAGGTCATCTTCATTAATTTACTTTTTTTATTTAATGGTATAATTCACTACCCATAAACCTTATTCTATAACCAATGCAATTAAAAATATTGAAGTTCTGCATTTACTAATTGCTAAAGCATAACCATAAGCTATAAATGAATGCCTTGCTGAATCTTCTATCAGATAAAGTTCTCCATTTTTCTTTTTTATCTTTTTCAATAGCAACAATTAATTATACACCCATTACTATTGAAAATATTGCCGATATTATTTTTTATGCAACCCAAAAAAAATCTTATTAAAAACCAGCCTGAATTAATTTTAAATCGAAAAGAATTCTTCGATTTCACAAATATTCAATTTTTTAATTCTTTAATATTAACTTATCGTTTAATTATCGAAAACCCGTATGAATTATTTTGTATTGTTTATACCCTTATTCTTTTATAAATTTCTGATTTATAGAGCGTTCTCCTACAACTATGTTCAATATATAAATTCCTGCAGGTAAATACGATACATCTATAGTTGCTTGATTATTAGCTAACGTTTGACGAGCAATGGTTTTTCCGTTTATATCAATTATTTCACAAGCATCCATACATTCATTTTCCATAGAAATCATCAGTTGAGACGAAACCGGATTCGGATAAATTTTTAAAGAAGATAAAGAGGTTTCGTTAACAGCACCTCCTACCATAACAGATATACTATTTGAATAATTACTTGTATCATAATTATTTACTGCTAATACTCGGTAATAGTATGGAGTACAATTACCACCAACAGTAACCAGTTTAAATGTATCGGATACTGATAAACCATCATAATTGGAAATGCAACTAGAAAAATCGGAATTTAGAGAAACGTATAAAAGATAATGATTAGCATTAGGAACCGAATTCCAATGGGCTATAAAAGAACAGTCTATGTCGTTAATATCTGTTGCCGGTAAAGCAACGGGAGCCTCTAATAGCGGAAAATAAAGTTTATATAACAGTATATTGGCATTTGTGTATTTTGCCGTAAAAAAAAGTATACTATCTAAAGCTATAAGATTAGAAACCTGAGGATTAAAATTGGGAGGATATCCTGCCGTTAAAGCCGTATCAATTTGTTTGGTATTAGCAGCTGTACCATCACTACAGAAAAGGAATGTTTGATTTAAAATAGGTCTGGCTGAAAAATAAAGCTTATTATTGAAAAGCGTTAAATCGGATGGACTTGATTGTCTTGTGTTTAACGAATTAGTGTTTATTTCTTTTACTTTTAAGGTTCCGGCGGTAGTGCCATCGCTAACCCATAGTTCCATATTGGAAAGGGTATCGGCAGCCGAGAAATACAAATTATTATTCATCACACAAAATTCGGTTGGATTGGAGCTTTCGGCTCCGGAACAAATATCTTTAAGTATTTTCGTTCCGGCTAAAGTTCCGTCGCTAATCCATAATTCATTGCCATTAGCATTGGTTGTAGCAATGAAAGCCAATTGATTATTCCAATTGAAAAAACAAGATGGATTAGAAAAATCGGTACCGTTAATGGCAAATTTTTCAACATTCGTTCCATCATAAACATAGAGAAAAGTACCGGCATCATCGGCATTTTCAAGAGGATTAAAGAACATTTTTCCGTTGCAAACCATAAATTTCATCATGGTTGATTGTCCCATATTCGGGAATTTATTAAAAACAACGGTTCCGGCTTCGGTCCCATCGCTTTCATAAATTTGAAAACTGGTAGCATTACTTTTAGCCACAAAATAGATTTTATTATCATAAACGGTAAAACAAGCCGGTTCACTACTAAATCCGCCATCTCCGCTGAGTGATAGAATATTCTTTACAATGTGAGTACCGCTAAGCGTGCCATCGGTAACCCAAAATTCAGTACCATACTGATTATTAACGGCAGAAAAATATATTTTTCCGTTCATCTCGGTAAACTCTTGAGGAGAATGGAAATTGTTGGTAATGTTGATAGTCCCGGCTTGGGTTCCATCGCTTACCCAAAGTCCCGGAGTAGCACCTCCATCGGTTGAAGCTTGGAAGTATAATTTTCCATTACAGACTTTCAACTCCATAGGATTGGAAGAACCGGAAGGATTGATGTCTTTGAAAAGATATGTTCCGGTATCGGTTCCATCGCTTACCCATAATTCTTGACCGTTGGTGCCATCGGTAGCCGAAAAATACAACTTTCCGTTAAAAACGGTTTGATACATAATAGCTGCACTTCCTGAAGCATTGATATTTTTTACTAACTTAATTTCTTGTGCGTTCAATTGCATGAACAAACCACACATTAAACAAAGAATACATTTTTTCATACATTAAAATTTTTCAGTTAAATTGTTTTTACAAAAGTATACTAAAATTACATGTTGATAAATGGTTTATTAATTATTTTTTCACTTTTTTCGATGAATTACTTATTAATGTATAGGAATGATTTATAAGCTCTTTGATTAGAGAATCGGGTAAATTACCTTTTAAATCAACAGTATTCCAATGTTTTTTATTCATGTGATAACCGGGCGTGATTTCAGGATAATATTCGCGTAACTCGATGGTTTTTTCCGGATCGCATTTTAAATTGATGGAAGATCCATCTTCGAGCGAAAGCAAAGCATACATTTTATTATTTACTTTAAAAACAAGCGTTTCTTCATCAAACGGGAAGCATTCTTCCGTGTCGGTTTTTGAAAGACAATACATTCTGATTTCTTCAATATTCATTTCGATTAAAGGTTAAAACAATAGTATTAAAATTTTTACAAAAGTAATATTTTTATTTTAAAGTGCATGAAATAGATATCGGAATTTTACCTATTTTTGCATCCATAAAAAAGCAGAAAAAGCAAATGTCGGCAGTTATAACACTTATGCATCAATGTGAATCGGTTGCAAGCGGAAAAGGAGTTTGTCTGTTTTCGGGTGCAGTAATGGTTTTAAATGATGTAATTATCTATGAAACTTCAGCGAAAATCATGGAAAATGACGATCCTACAGCACATGCAGCAATTATAGCCATCCGTAAAACCCGTTTGCTTCGGCATGTTTTTTTACTCAAAGAATATGAATTGTATCTTAGCGAAAAACCTTGTCCCATGTGTTTGACAGCCATAGCACAAGCCGAAATCAAAAAGATATATTATAAAGAAAATCAAGAAATTAAAAAATTAGAATTACCCCAAGAGTATGTGAAAAAAGCCTATACGTTGTGGGAATTTTAACAAAGAAAGAATTATCATGGAAACAGTTTTAAGCGGTATTCGCTCAACAGGAAATCTTCATTTGGGAAATTATTTCGGTGCCTTGAAGAATTTTATTAAAATGCAATACGAAAACAAATGCTTTTTCTTTATTGCCGATTATCATTCATTGACAACACATCCAACACCGGAAAATATAAAACAACATGCCAAACAAATTCTGATTGAGTATGTAGCTGCCGGTTTAGATCCCGAAACGGCTACGCTTTATTTTCAAAGCGATGTTCCCGAAGTGCTTGAATTATACTTGTTTCTGAATATGAATGCGTATGTTGGTGAACTTGAACGTTGTACCACTTTTAAGGAAAAAGTAAGAAAACAACCCAACAATGTCAATGCCGGATTACTAACTTATCCCACCTTAATGGCTGCCGACATCTTGATTCACAAAGCCGATAAAGTGCCGGTTGGCAAAGATCAAGAACAACATTTGGAAATGACGCGTTTGTTTGCTTCCCGTTTCAATCGTTTGTATAAAGTAGATTATTTTAAAGAACCGCAAGCCTATAATTTTGGCGAAAATTTGGTGAAAATTCCGGGTTTAGACGGCAGTTTGAAAATGGGAAAATCGGAAGGGAATGCCATCTATTTAATTGACAGTGATGAAATTATTCGTAAAAAAGTAATGAAAGCCAAAACCGATGCCGGACCAACTACACCCAATCAAGAAAAATCGCAGGAAATTCATAATCTGTTTACTATAATGCAGCATGTGTCTTCTTCCGAAACCTTGACATTTTTTGAAAATGCGTATAACAATTGTTCAATTCGTTATGGAGATTTGAAAAAACAATTGGCAAATGATATGGTTGCTTTCTGTTCTCCCATTCGAGAACGTATTTTGGAACTTTCATCTCAAGATAAACGGATAGAAGACATTATGAATACCGGTGC